>DAOVYP010000088.1 GCA_030635565.1 Spirochaeta sp.
GAATGAACAAGTTCACTCCTCTCATTTCGTTTGGGAATCAGCTCAGGATGTACTGGGCCAGAAAACCCATCGCGATACCGAAGCCGGATCCGACGAACACCTGGGGATAGGTATGACCCAGCAATGTCTTGAGAGCCCTGGGGCGCTTCTCCTCTTCAAAGAGGTGGGAAAATTCCTCCAGCAGCTCATTCAGGATTTCAGCATGACGGCCTGCGGCCCGACGGACACCGGTAGCGTCGTAGATGACGATGATGCCGAGTACCAGTGAGATGGCAAATGGGGCGCTCTCCACGCCGAAAGTCAGACCGCTTGACGTACACAGGGCGGATACCGTTGCAGAATGTGACGAAGGCATGCCTCCGGTCTCCATCATGCGCTCAGGTGCCCAGCGGCGCTCGGTCAACAGGATGAGGATTACCTTGGTAACCTGGGCCACTGCCATAGCCAGCATTGCTGAAAGAACAAGAGGGTTGTTGAACAGTTTCAAAATCTGACTCCTCCGGCGCTTGGCCCGGACAGGCCGGGGATTGTAGGCTATGAACGTGAGGATATCCGCAAAACGTCCGCTATCAGCCTTATTGGCCTTTCTCCTAGTAACCGGATCACCGATTGCAGATGAATCGAATACCATCATATCCGAATGGAACGCAGCAATCCAGCTGATTTACACGAGTACATTCGACGATTGGCCCGGAGTCTCGGGCATCGCGCCGGTTGATGTGTCGGCGGCGGCAGGCAGAGTCTGGCTGGTGTGGCCGGAATCCCTGATCAATCTGGACGGTAACGGCATGGCCGATGAGCAGACTCTCCTGACCATGTTTGCTTCCCGAACGGCGCGTTGGGCCGGGGGAAAATGGACTCCGGAAAATGGTGTTGTCTGTTCCGACGGGTACTGGAGGGGTTTTGTTGACCTCCCAAGGGCGCTCGTTCAGCTGGATCCGTTATCAGGTGAAGTATTGATGGCGGATTGGGAAGGGGATTTACCCGACTCGATTCATCCGGCTGCAGACGGAAACCTGCTGATTTTCACCGGTGGTGAGGCGCGTCTTGCAGGTTTTGAGTGCGGAGAATACGGCCGGGCAATGAATAAGCGGCTCAGTGCCGATATCCCTCCGGTTTCCATGCTTGCCGTTTCTTCAGAGCTGGTCCTGGCTGCCTGGAAAGATACCGAGAGTGACGGGATTCACATAGCGGACCTTTCCGGAGGGCATAATATTATCCCCCTCGAACCGGAAATCCTGCCGGCTCTGGCTCCATGGAGCATGGACTGGGCCGGAGGGATGCTGGTACTGGCCTACCCCGGACAACTCTATGCACTGGATCTTCTCAGTGAAGGGATACACCGGATTTTCAGACTGGAAGATGCACGGCTTCCGAACCGCTGGTACAGACTCCGAGGCGGAACCGACAGGCTGGTGATACAGTCTCCCGAGCCCGGTATCATCGCGATCGTCACACCGGGTGCGGCCGAAAGGGACATCAAACGTAACATCGGGAGCCACGACTTTGCCGGAGTACTGAAAGAGTATGCATTGAGTGCAGGGGACAAGCTGGAAGACTTAAAGCTCTACAGGGAAGCCGAGGGTTACTACGGCTGGATTCTGCCCTATATCCGGAACCAGCGGTCCCGTCATCCTCTTGAAGAACAGTGGCCGAACCTTGAATCGGCGATTACCGGACGCCGTTCAGTCTTGAGAGACAGATTTAATTGAAGCGAAAAGGATTAGGAAATATCGTACCAAAATACCTTTACTACCGTACCTGATGATATCAATCCGCTTGCATTCTGCTGCTCTGTCGCTTGTCCGCTACCTCAGGGGCATGGCATTATACGTTCATGGCCAATGTCGCGATTCTGTACGGCGGCCGTTCGGGAGAGCATGAAGTCTCCTGCACATCAGCCGCGGCGGTACTCAACAATCTCAGCCCTGTTCACGAAGTCGTACTCATCGGTATCGACCGGGAAGGTTTCTGGTATCTTCAGGACCTTCCCGTACCGGTTCCCGATATTCTGAAGGTATACGACGAATCAAGCCGACTAATTTCCGTCCTCCCCGCTGGAGGACTCACCTGTCCTGACGGGGAAAATCTGGATATTGACGCCGTCTTACCCATCCTCCACGGCAGCTATGGAGAAGACGGTACGATACAGGGCCTGTTGGAAATTGCAAGGCTGCCGTACGCCGGTTCCGGAGTGCTGGGCAGCGCTGTAGCTATGGATAAGGACCTGACCAAGCGCATCTGGCTTCAGGCCGGACTGCCGGTGGTTCCCTGGCGGATATTAATATCCGGTACGGACTCCACCGACTCCCATGCCCTTTCGGAACGTCTATTCGGCGAACTCGGCACACCCCTGTTCGTCAAACCCGCCAATTCAGGCTCTTCTGTGGGGGTCAGCAGGGTTAAAGATGCCAGGGACTTGAAAGACGCTTTGAATACGGCCTGGCTGCACGACAGGAAAGTTCTGGTGGAAAAGGCGATTATCGGCCGGGAAATTGAATGTTCGGTAATGGGTTATTCAGCACCGGAAGCCTATCCTCCGGGGGAAGTCATTCCAGCCGGTGGGCATAATTTTTACGATTACGATGCCAAGTACACCGATCCCGACGGCGCCCTGCTGAAAGTGCCGGCTGATCTGCCGGAATCAACGGCCAGGGACATCCAGTCCATCGCTACCGAGGCATATCGGGCCGTTGAAGCCGGGGGATTGGCCAGGGTGGATTTCCTTCTGGAAAAAGATAGCGGGAATATCTATATCAACGAAATCAATACCATACCCGGCATGACGGCCATCAGCCTGTTTCCCCGCATGGCCGCCGCCGGCGGATTGGATTTCACCGCGATGCTCGAGAAGCTTATCGAGGGTGCATTGAATGAATTCGCTTATAAAGAAGGACTCTCCTACAAACGCTGACCGCATTCCCGAAAATCAGAATTTCCAGGAATAAGCCAGGGCGAGGCGGTCCAGCTTGATGTATTTTTCACCGGTGGTTTCCCATCTCTGAAACCACCGGGCATAAGCGGTTTCCTCGGTGATATAAAGCCCGTTCCGGAACTGAAGCAGGATGGTGAGTCCGTGACCGTTATTCAGATCCACATTGACTGCGGGGCCGAAGCGCCAGTGATGGAAATCCGATCCCCATCCACCGGATTCAACTGTAGACATGTCCCGGACTTCCGAAGAAAGAGCGAATCGATGCTCTGCGACCAATCCGATGAAATTCATCTTCCATGGAGGCTGCCATCCCAGAACATAGTCACCCTTGTACTCCCAGCCGTTGAAGTTCCGGCCGCCGTCGGCCCGCCAGTACCAGGATTCACCGGCATCAGCTTTACTGTAATGCAGGTAACGTGCTTTCCCGGTAGCGGAAATTACGATGTGATTCCATTTACCCGGAACAATAGCGGCGAAATCGAACTGAAAGGTACCCCCGATGAAATAAAGGCCGGCCCATCCACCCCGGGGGGTATCGGTGATGTCGTCCGACATATTGAGGGCCAGACCATCAGCTCCCATGAAGCTCAGGGGCCATCCAAGGCCCCCCGCTACACCGCCGATCACCTTGAAAAAGGCGATGGGTTGCCAGTGCACCTCGGTCTCCGCATGAAGAGTCACCGGGGCCAGGATGGGCTTCACGATGAAAGTGATATTGTTGTCTTTGGTAAGCTGACCTTTTCCGGCCAGGAAAGGTGTCCTGGCCCGGAATCGATAGAAAACCTCAAGCTCCACCGAGCCCCAGCCGCTTCCGAGGGTACGGGATCTTGGATCATCATTCAACCATTTATGTGGACCTGCCATCCAGGCAGCACTATCTTCAGGATTCTTCGGCACATAATTCGGCAGTTGGAACCAGCTGGATCCCGGGGCACCGCCTTTATTGTCGTCCAGGTAGTAGGCGAAGCTGGAACCGACGGTATGGTCGATTTCCCAGGCCGACAGCCCGGCCGCCGCGAAAGCGAGGAACAGTACGATAGCGAAGGAAAATTGTTTTTTGCTCAGAGGCATGGCAGATCTCCTTGGTGTAGACCTATCGTACATCGGGGCTATCGGGAGAGCAAGAAAATCATCCGGGATCCGATCCGTCTCCATCAACAATGGCCGCCAGCTTATTCAACCATTCCGGGACATTCACTCCGGCGGCCGACAGGATATTCGGGCCGTGATAGGGACAGCCAATCAAAAAGTCGGCATCAACAGAATCATGAGCTTCGCCGCCATCGGAAAATTGCACATGGAAAATCCGCCCTTCATGAATCTCGAGCTCAAGCCCGGCGAACCGCTCCCGGAACTTCGGGGTCCTGCCCCAGATCCAGTCGTCCGAGACCAACCGCCGATGGGCCTCCCTGAATACCGGTACATCCTCGTAATCCGAAGGATTAATCGGGATTGGTCCTCCGGCGGCACCCCACTCTGAAGCGAGGGCGCCGGCAGCCGTCGAAACTGTCATTCCGGGGGATGCATCGCACAGATTCGCTACAGAAGAGGGTTTTGACACCACGCCGCGAACATCCATGTCCCGCGGCGGTCCGAGAAGAAGCCCCCTCAGACCTTTCAAATCGGCATTCACCAGCAATGTGGCATGGTGCATGGAGCGGCCTGAGGTCTGCCGGAAGGCGCTGCCGCTCACCTTGAATACCTTGCCGTCATCTCCGACGGGGTTGCGGATGAACAGATCGAATCGTTCATTCATCCCGACCTCGGCGTCGATGCGCGCCATGGCCCTGATAACACGGCTGAGATTCCCTTCCTTGTCAGGATGAGTTGTACCTGAGAAAACGGAGAAATTCAGGTTCCCCGGGCCGTGTACCACCGTCCCGCCGCCAGATATCCTGCGCCTTACGGCAATGCCGTTTCGCCGGGCCAGACCGGTCCGGCATTCCTTCCAGGGATTCTGAAAGCGCCCGATAACTACAGCAGGATTATTTTCGTAGAGAAACAGGATGCTGTCGCCGTCATGCAACGAGGATAGCAGATACTCCTCCAGGGCCAGGTTCATCGCCGAATCACGACTGGATGATAGATATACGGCTCCCTGAATATCGAGTTCCGGCATCATTACAATTACTCCACTGCTTTCATCATACCCGGAAAGAGGAAGAATCCGCCTCTTTTTTAATTTTTGTGCCTCCCTCAATTCCTGTATATTCCAACTGTTTCACAAGATTTCTCATTCCTTCGTGACAAAGAAACGATGTAACATTAGTATTTTCTAAAAGGAACAGGAATACCGGTTCATGAAAGACGACGTGAGAACATTGCTGAAAGACAAGGGAAATCAGGAGTGTCCGCCCTTCGAAAGATCATTGAAGGTGCTGATTGTTGATGATGAACCCACGGTCCACGACATTACAGCTCTTGTTCTGAAGAACTTCCGTTACCGTGGCTACAAGCTCGAACTCATGAGTGCATACTCCGCTACGGAAGCCCGGGAAAAATTGGCATCTCACGGTCCATTCGCTCTCATTCTCCTCGATGTCATCATGGAAACCGATGATGCCGGCCTGATCCTTGCACGATATATTCGTGAAGAGCTCAAGGATTCAATGGTGAGAATTATCCTCCGTACCGGGCAGCCGGGCATGGTTCCTCAACGTCAGGTGATGCGGGATTATGAGATTGACGACTACAAGGAGAAGGCGGAACTGACAAGTGAGCGGTTCGACACTGCCGTAGCGGCTTCAATCAGGACTTATCTGGGTTTCAGAAAGCTTGAACAGACAAGTCAGGGACTTCTTCGGATACTTGAAGCCATCAGAAATGTCGAGACCGGCGATATGAGAGAGAATCTCGCCAACCATATTCTGGATCAGTTCGAATTCGTTATGAACAGAGGGGACAGTTCAGGAATGGGTTCGATTCTCGTGGTCAGGGAAGATAATGGGGAGCGTATCGTGTCAGGCCGCGGCATCCACGCGGGACTGCAGGACTGCGATCTTGAAAAACTGAATGATCCGGAAATATCAGAATTGATTCGTGATACCCTGAATTCCGGAAGCATGCAGCATGATGATCACCACATCATGATTACCCTTCTTCACATCAACGGCCTCCAATACCTGGCATATTTCGAGGACGTCAGGGAATTCACCGATATGGAACGTTATCTCATCAAGCTCTATGCCTCCCATATCAACGTGTCAACGGGGAGCCGGTAAATACTCCGGACAGGAATTTTCCCCCGGGTGATGTTGGCAAAACCCGCTCTTGAGAAACCTGTATACATGTCCAGCGGAAAAATAACCAGTTGAAATATGGTACTCTTCTGCTGATGTCATACACTATTCGAAAAACCCGGCCGGAAGATGAAGCTGCCGTCGACAGGATCTGCTATCTCACTTTTGACAATGGTGACAATGAACGCTACCGGGAACTCGCCGGACTACGCTGGACCACCCCCTATCTCAGATACGAACTCGAAAATTGTTTTGTCATCGTGGGTAAAGATGATGTACCTGTGGGGTATGTCCTTGCTGCCGCAGATGCCAGGGTCTTTCGGAAGAAATTCCGGAAAAGGATGAGAAAGGATATTCGCAGCGCCTTGAAAAGACAGCGGAATGCTTTCCCATTCCATAAATATTTCCTGGAATATTTCACAATGGTTCGATATTCAGAAGCGCTGCCACCGGGAACGGATCGGGAGTATCCGGCTCATCTTCACATTGACATCCTGCCCGGTTTTCAGGGAAAAGGTCTCGGAGGGATGATGATTGGGGTTATGATCGAACATCTCCGGACGATTGGCTGCACCGGTGTACATCTGGGCGTCGGAAATGAAAATACCGGTGGAATCAGGTTTTATAAAAGATACGGGTTCAAGTTGCTGAAGAGGAGCAGAATCGGAGTGTCCTATTTCGGTCTGAAGCTATAACAATCCGGCAAATCCCTGTTTGTTTCACCCGTATTGAATCAATTGAGGCTTTCACTGAGTCATTGTTGGTATGAAGACCCTTGTTCACGAACGTATCACCGATCTGCCGCTTGAGGATCGACCCAGGGAACGACTGGCCACCAGGGGCGTCTTCGCCCTATCGGATGTTGAACTTTTATCCCTGATGCTGGGCTCAGGCAGCGGCCGGAAAGGTGTCGGCCGCCTGGCTCTCGATCTGCTGAAAATCCTTGACGGTTCCGGGGACATCCCCGATGTGGGAGAACTCACCGCCATCGAAGGCATCGGGCCTGCCAGAGGTGCCATGGTGGCAGCCTCACTGGAGTTCGCCCGTCGCAGGCTGCGGCCGGCAAGGCGGAGGATCAGTGAACCCGCGGACGTTCTCCCCCTTGTAACCCACTGGGCGGACCGCCCTCAGGAACATTTTCTGGTTCTGAGCCTCAACGGTGCCCATGAAGTATTAAGGTTGAGAGTCATAAGCCGCGGGATTCTGGACCGAACCATCGTCCATCCCAGGGAAGTATTCGTCGATCCCCTTTCCGACCGGGCCGCGGCCATTGTCTGTGCCCACAACCATCCCTCAGGCAACACGGAACCCAGCTCCGAAGACCGGGAACTCACCCGCAGGCTCAGTGATTCTGGAGAACTGTTGGGTATCCCTCTCCTCGATCATGTGATTTTCACAGAAGCCGGATATTACAGTTTTCTGGAAAGCGGAACCCTTTAAGATGTTGAAGGTTTCACCCTGTCACTCTACTATTAAACATTCGGACGTCGTTCGGATGGGGGATGGAATCAAGATTGACCTCTGGCCGGGCGGTGACCGCTTCGACAGCCGACAGTTCAATATCCCGGATAACAGGTCAGACCCCTGGGTAACGAAGGCTGTCTGCAAACAATGAAGGGTTCTCAGGTGTTATCAGATAAGACTCCCCATCCCGGGATTTAATCAGCACTGCGGGTCCATCGATGTGGATCGTATATTTCGTGATGTTTGTGGGTCCGCCTTCCCGTGTTTCCTTTTCGGTAA
>DAOVYP010000545.1 GCA_030635565.1 Spirochaeta sp.
GAAGAATTTATCTATCACATCCTTGAGTATTTCCTCGAAGAAGGCATCGAGGGCGCTACAATCCTGGATTCCTCAGGCATGGGCCAATACATCTCGAATATCCCTCTGTTCGCCACATTCATCGGATTCATGAATGAGCAGAAAAATCGGAGCAATATCATTCTGGCGACAATCCCAGCCGACCGTGAAGACGAGATTATCAAGGGCATTGAAGCGATTACCGGCGATCTGGACAAGAAGCAGGGAGCCATGTTGATGACCCTGGATATCGGAGTTTGGAAGGGGACGATGAAAATGATGTGACGCGAGGACTGAGAGCCGACTTACGAAGCCGTTGCTACCGCAACGGGTCGTTCTCGACTCTCATCATCGCTTGGCATGTTTGGGTCTCGAGAGCTGAGCTGCTTGATGGAGAATAAATGGAACAAGGCCAACTGAACTGTATTACAGGATATATCTGGAGCATTGCCAATAAGGGCTGTGATGAAGGATGACACCGAATTGTTCAAACAGTTTATGGACAACAAAGGTTTCAAGCGCTGGATGACGGATACTGTTTTTGGATTGACCTACGAGAGTTTGAGGTGACCCCTAGTGAAAATTAACATCGACAATTTGACGGAAAAAGAGCTGATTGATTTAAATCATCGGATAGTGGAGCGGTTGAAGTTCCTGGAATCAATGAGAGCCCATACCGTGATGATGGAATTCAGTGTGGGTGAAAAAGTTTGCTTTACACCTTCTGAGAATAGAAAGCTTTTTGGTGTTTTGGTGAAGTATAACAAAAAGACGGTAACCATCATTACTGAGGAAGGACAAAAATGGAACGTATCACCTCATTTGCTGGAAAGGCCTGATAATTCGGAGAATTCGGTAAAGGGATTTGACAACGTTATTGAACTATCAGGTGCATTTGACCGGGATTAGCCATCATTTTTCATTCAGGCATCCCGGCCGGACACGTGCCGGCGAGAAGGCGGCCGTCGGCCTGTTCTCGCTGGAATATTATCAGTAAGTATCGAAAGAACTCGGGCTCGATGAGTATCTACAGTCCGAAGGCCTCCACCAGTTCCGCAACCAGCAGGGGATTCTCGGCAATCTGTTTCAGCAGGGTTTTAGCGGCTCGGTAGTGAGCCTGTTCCCAATCAAGACCACCGTCCTTGAAGGCATCGATTTCACGAACCAGAAGGACGTTGCCGTTTCGGGAGACGGTGAGCACAGCTCCTACCTGCGTGATATAGGGTGCGTTTTTCAGGCTCTGGGAACGGGGGAAGTCGAAGACGGTCCAGGCGTATTCCAGGTCGATGTCCCCCTGCCCCGGAGAAACAGTTTCCGCCGGGAGTGGCAGTTCGGAAATCCAATCGCCAACAGCTCCGTCGAGACTCGAAAGGTCTGCAGCGACGGAGCTGTTGACCGAAAGGGCCAGAAGTATCGGATCAATAATAATTTCCACAGCGGTTCGGGAGACGGGGAATCCACCGGGGGGAATTTCCCAGGCGATCAGGTCGGGAATGACTTCAAATCGGACGGTACCCGGAACGAGGGTTTCCGGGGCAAGGGTGACCGAAAAGGATCCGCCGGGTTCGGTGGTGAATTCGAAATTGCCGACTTCCGGACGGGCGATGATCAGCGGGAAAGCCCCCATGTCCCTGCCGGAGCCCGATGCCACAAATCCGGAAACGACAATTTCCGAACCGAATTTCACCCTCCCGGGATTCGCATCGGCACGGATGATCATAGAACCTGTTCGATCCGAAATTTCGGCATCAACGCGATCAAGAAGAATCCCGCTGCCGCCGAAAACAGCATCTTTAACCATGAGTCCCCAGGGTGAGGATAAAAGGGCGATCCGGGCCCGGCCCAGAGCCGCCATATCTTCGGCTTCCGTCATGTGGCCCGAAGCGACAGGTTCCAGGATCGTATTGGCCCTCAGGGTGAGGTTGGCGATTTCTTCGTGGAC
>DAOVYP010000375.1 GCA_030635565.1 Spirochaeta sp.
GTACGGGACATCATGCCGACCCTCCTCGACATCGCCGGCATCTCCCATACCGAGGATTTCGAGGGTCGCGCCGTGCGAACCATGCAGGGACGGTCCGTGCTGGACCTGCTAGCGGGCGAGGTGGAGGCGCCCTATCCGGGGGCGGATCCTCTGCTGGTTACCGGCCGCCACGGCGAAGGCCGGGTCTGTACCTGGGCCTCGGATGCAGCGCCCCACTGGGTGGGGGGACTGGTCGACTGGGGACCCGATCGGGTTGAGGCCCGGGGTAAAGGGGATGCGGGGGCCATCGAAGTCGGGAATCTGTACGCCGAGTTCTTCGCGAATATGCTCCTCTGGGTTACCGGGCTCAAATAAGGGAAACATCAAGAACACCCGGCCATTCTTCCGATAAGGAAACATGGGCGACGAACTGACTGTAAAAGATCAGCGGGAATTTCTCAAATCTCTGCGATATCTGGGTTCCTGGATTCTCATAGCGTTGGTTTCCGCACCGATCGGTGTCATGGTGGTCAGTCTTTTTCTAAGCGCCGTCACATGGGTGAAAGGGCATCTGTTGACCTCCGGTCCCGCAGTGATTCTGATTGCTGTCATCGGTGCTGTCATCGCGGCCGTGATAAGCCGAATCGAACCCCGGAGCCGTGGTGAGGGTATTCCTTCTTACATCCGGGGTGTCAGGGATGACGGGGGTTCTCTTTCATTCAAAGCCAGCATCGTCAAACTGTTTTCCTCTTTCGCAACTTTAGCTTCCCGGGGTAACGGAGGCCTCGTGGGCCCTCTGGGACGGGTCGTCTCAGGGTTTACATCAAACATTATCGGGCTGTTCAAACCCGATGCCGGTGAACGTTCGCTGCGCCGGACTGCTGCTGTTTGCGGACTCGCATCTGTGGTGGCCGCTATCACCGGAGCGCCCATCGGAAGCGGTATTTTTGCCGTGGAAATTGTCCAGAAGCGGGATATGCGTTACAGCGATCTCTTTCCCGCCGTACTCTCGGGCTCGATTGCGGTGTTCGTTTCCGGTTTCTTTTCTTACAACCGGCTTTTCGAGCTGAATGTTCCTCCATCCTCCCTCGAACTGAGAATCCTTCCCGCCCTGCTGGTGACATCTCTGCTGGCCGCCCTGGCGGGACGGGGATTCGAGATGTTTTACGGTGCTGTGTCCCGACTGATGAAACGTGACCGGCAGAAGGGCGTCGAGTTACGTTTTGCCGCCGCGGCGGTGGTGGCAGTGGGGCTTTCCTGGGCTATGAATCCGGATATGATGGGGACGGGCCGGGATTTCCTTCACCGGCTCTTTGAAGATCCCTCGGTGGTAACCGGGCGGCTGGGGAACGGGATTCCTCTGGTGTTTGCAGCTCTGATCATGATCCTGGTCCGGTCCGTTTCTGTGGGTTTGACGGTAGGCAGCGGACAGAGTGCCGGTTTTTTCGGACCTCTGGCGCAGATCGGAATGCTCATTGGTACTTTCACAGCGATTCTATTCGGTTGCTCGGGCAATTCCGGTGATCTTCACATCCTGCAGGCTGCGGGGCTGGCCGGCCTGATTGCCAGTTCCCTGAACGTGCCGCTGGCCGCGGCCATAATCGTTTCCGAAGTATTCGGGTCCCATCTCGGTTTTCCCGCCGCCATTGCCGCTATCCTGGGGTTCCAGGCGAATAGACACCACACGGTTTACGACGTGACTCTGGGTGAGGAATAATCCGGGGCGCGCCAGAGGTCAATAGTATAAAGATTAATAACCGGCCCGTCCCAGAACATCCCATAACCGGTAGTACATCCGCGGAACGTGGAAGGGCCCTTTGTACATGTTCCCCTTGAGGTTGGTGGAGGGCCGTCCATCCCGGTGGAAATACCCGAACCATTCTCCGTACTCCCTGTCCGGGAAGAGTTTCTCAATCCAGTTCATCAGGCGGCTGTACCATTCGAGGTATTTATCATTCCCGGTGGCGGTCCATGCCATCAGAGTGGCGATGGCTGTTTCGTTCTGGGGCCACCAGAATTTCATGTCATGCCAGTACTCGGAAGACGGTTTGTTCAGGACGTCTCGATAGTAGATAATGCCGCCGTATTCTTTGTCCCAGCCCCATTCCCACATCCAGTCCAGTATCGTGCAGCCCAGGGAAGTC
The DNA here is from genome assembly GCA_030635565.1 of Spirochaeta sp. Classification (GTDB taxonomy): domain Bacteria; phylum Spirochaetota; class Spirochaetia; order DSM-2461; family DSM-2461; genus UBA2779. The sequence goes on from DAOVYP010000375.1 coordinate 2,124, forward strand.
AGTTCTACATCGTTCCTCTCCCGGGCCTCGGCGAGAATGAACCAGGCGGCTTCAATGGCATGTCCCGGTGTGAGCAGACGCCCTTCGAAATGATCCTGCAGCTCACCGTCGGGTCCGGTCTGTTCGAGAACGGCTTTGTACTCAGGTTTAAGGTATCCCCTGATTTCATCGATGAACCCGTCGATCATCCCGTTGTATTCCGCGCTGTTTCCCGGATCGGCACGGCGGAGTTCCTGAACTGTATTGAGCAGTATCATCGGTACGGCCATGCCCTTTGCGGGTCTGACGACAGGATCGAATTTCGGGATGAGGACGTCGGGAGTGTTACGGTTTGAGATTACTCTGGCCAGGAGTTCCCGGGCGGGCCGGATTCTTGAATTATCTCCGCCGGCACGGCACCAGGCGGCCATTGCCGAGATGGCAAACAGTTCCGAGAAGAAATAGCGGATCCGCTTGATTACCGGACGACCGTCCCTTGTAACACGGAAAAACATACGTCCGTCGTCATCGAAGCCGTATTTGTCCAGGAATTCCAGGCCGCCGGATGCGGCATCCAGCCATTCATGACGCTGCTCGATATCCGCGTACACACTGCTCAGGACCCAGCTGAATCGCCCATGGACCCAGATCGATTTATCGGTATCGATAATGGCGCCTTTTCTGTCCAGGGCTGTGAGGTAACCACCATGTTCTCTGTCCAGGCCGTTTTTCAACCAGAAAGGAAGGATATCATCGGTGAGTATTGTTCGGTATTCATTTTTCTTTATGCTGAAATCCATATCGTTCAGATGCCGTATTTGTCCAGAACGGCATCCAATTCGGCCCTGGCCCGATTATCCAGTGGTGAGAAGGGCGGGCGGACGTCTCCCATTGGTATGCCTCTGCGAGTTGTCAGGGCATATTTCAAGGAAGCGAAGACACCCATAGGGATCATGGTGCTGATGATATCGTTAATAATTCTCTGAATTCCCAGTGCTTCTTTATTTCTACCCTTGGCAAATAATTCCCGCAGACGTATATAGCGGCCGGCCATGAGGTTGAAGGTACTGCCGATGGCACCGTCGGCACCCATGGCAATTCCGGCAATGGTGACTTCATCGAATCCAAAGAAGAC
>DAOVYP010000549.1 GCA_030635565.1 Spirochaeta sp.
CTGTATCCGTCGGAGCCGATGCCGACCTGGTGGTCTGGGACCCTGAAGGAACCCGTACCATCACCGCCAAAACTCATCATCAGAATATCGACTTCAACATCTTCGAGGGGATGAAGCTTAAGGGTGTCCCGTCTCACACCGTAAGCCGGGGGAATATCACGTTCAAGGAAGGAGATCTTCGAGCCGTGAAAGGTGCCGGGCATTATGTGAAACGTCCGGCGTTCCAGCCGGTGTTCGAAGCCCTGGACAGGATCGCGAAGGCCAATGAACCGAAAGCGGTGAAGCGCTAATTGGAAAAGGGGAACAGATCGATCATGTCAATTACATCAAAATGCCTGAAGAGTTTGAGCACTGACTCTTCTGTTCGCTCAACCGTAATAACCTCGTTCGTCCGAATATTCCAGCCATGCTCGCTGATTGAGTTGCGGTCAAACACGACGGTTTCCCCATCGGAAAGGAATCGGGCATAATTCACCATACTGTCGGTGTGTGCCGCGATTGATTCGCCTGTCGCCAGATCCCAGACTTTCATGACGGTTTCAAAGTCGGGCCAGTCTGACGCCTTTAGAACTGCAACCAGCAACCAACCTTCCGGGCTGAATGCAAGATCGCGGACTGCATAGTCGACTGGGAAGACCTGTACAATATCCGTCGATGCTATCTCGATAACTCGAATGGAAATGCGGTGACAAGCTTGAGTGCATTGCCCAACAACCGGCGCCATCAAGCACCGATGGCCGAGACCCGGCTGACACTCGGCCTTATCGCCGGGCTCGAACATACGTGCGATAGAAGTTACTTTCGGGATCTATCGCTGCGGGAAACCGAGGCGGATAAGCATCGTTGTCTTCACCCAGCAGTATACTGAATTCAATACCATCCCCGGTCGGGGCTGCTCTGAAAAGCATCGTAAATCGCAGCCTGTTGATTCCGCCCCACGGGATGTTGCTCCTGCCGTCCATCAGATCACACTGGAATCTGTAGCACGCATATCCGGCAAGCTTCCATGATTCTATGAGCTCAAGCCGGCAATAGAGCGGATTATCAGGAAAAGGTCTGGGATCATGCTGCGGGATCGATTATCGTGCAGGAAGCGGGGGGAATGATTACCGATATAAACGGCCGGGCCCTGGACTTTTCAGCCTCAGTAATTCTCAAAGTAGCTGAAACCTCGTAATTACCGGCTAATATACTTAACAAAAGAGAAGTATTATAACTTTGCAGATATTTCTACACTACTATCATGCACAGGGAGGGGACCTTTGCACAGTTAATGAGTTATCTCGAAGAAGCGATCGAATCATTTTCCGATGTTCGACGAGGAGATAACTGCGTGTATTCCATAAGAGATGCAGCCCTGAGCGCATTTTCAGTCTTCTTTATGCAGTCCCCTTCCTTTCTGTCTCACCAGAATATGATGGAAAAAGAGAGAGGAAACAACAATGCCCGGACACTGTTTGGAATACGGAAGATTCCTTCCGATAACAGCATCCGGGGGCTCTTGGATTCGGTCTCTCCGAAGAGCTGTTTTGATGTTTATCAAAAGATCCACACCCAATTGTTTTCACAAGAAATCAAAGAAAAATATCGCTCCATAAACGGCACATATCTGATTGCTATAGATGGAACCTGGTTTCATAGTTCAGAAAAAATCCATTGTGATGAGTGTTCGTACAAGGATCATAAGGATGGGAGAAGAACTTGGTATCATCATGCGATAACCCCGGTATTTGTTCATCCGCAAACCAGTCATGTCTTGTCGGTAGAACCGGAGTTTATAGCCCACATTGTGAAATCAATGCAGCCAAACGGTGGATAAAAGGTTATGGTAGTAAATATTCTTCAATGGGTGTAACTCTCCTTGGAGATGATATTTACGCAAGAGACCCGTTCTGTAGAGAAGCGAAGGAAAACGGATTCCACTTTTTGTTTACATGTAAACAA
>DAOVYP010000095.1 GCA_030635565.1 Spirochaeta sp.
CAGTACTTCAAGTTCGGTTTCGCAGAGAATCTCAAGGCTGTCCTGGCTGAGTTTGAGGCGGTCGGCCCGGTTTTTGATCTGCCCCGGGGATTCCTCGCCTGATACGTAGAGTCCCCGACCGGGAAGAGTTGCGGCGACCTGAAGCATGAGGGTTGATTTCCCGATTCCAGGCTCACCGCCGAGAAGTACGGTGGTTCCCGGCGAAAGACCGCCGCCGAGTACGCGGTCGAGTTCGCTGTATCCCGTAGGATGCTGTTCCGGGGGGGTGGGATTGATGTCGGCCAGAAGTTTTGTAGCGGATTCCGCACCGGGGAGTCTATGTCTGCGGGAACTTGATGAACCTGTGGATTTGCCGCTGATGGGGCCGAGACGGACTTCCTTGAAACTGTTCCATTCGCCGCATGAAGGGCAGCGGCCGAGCCACTTCGGCTCGTCGTGGCCGCAGGAATCGCAAACGTAGGCGCTATGTTTGCCTTTTGCCATGCTTAACCTTCGAGGAAGCTTACCAGCTCCATTTCGAAAATCAGCCAGCTGTTCGGTTCGATGTGGCCGTATCCCTGATTGCCGTACGCCAGGAACGGCGGAATGATGGCCTGCCGCACTTCGCCGGACTGCATGTCCATAATCATTTCGATCCAGCCGGGAATGACACCATCCTGACCGAGGGTGAAATCAAAGGTCTGACCGCGGGTACGGGAGCTGTCGAAAACCGTTCCGTCCAGTAATGTTCCGGTGTAATGCATGGAAACCCGGGATCCGGCGGAAGGTTTGCCGCCTTCTCCTTCAGCCAGAATCTTGTAATGAATCCCCGTCGGGGTTTTTTGCCGGTCGTCTCCCAAAGCCAGAACGGCGTCGGCCAGCACCGTATCGGAGATTCTGAGATTCTCAATCTCCGCGGCCCTGGCGGCTTCGTATTGTACTTCGAATGTTTCGGGGTCGAATCTGAGACGTCTGGCTTCACCGCCGACCCGGATAATCCGGATTGATTCGATGACATCTCCCTTTCGGATGCGCTTCAAGGTTTTGCTTCCTGAAATCAGGCGTCCGAATGACGTGTATTTCGAATCCAGGTAGGGATCGCCCTCCCTGGTGATGAAGAAGCGGCTTCCGGCGGACTCGGTTGCGAATCCGTCCATCACAATAATACCGGGCGCCCCGGCACTGATGAGAGCGCCGGTTTCCCGGGGTATGGTGTAACCCGGTCCTCCGGTACCGTCATGTGAGGGGTCTCCTGAAAAAACGACATATCCCGGTGCATCCCGGTAAAAGTCAAGTCCGTCGAAATAAGGTTCGCCGGGATTCACGATATCGTTAGGCAGGGTTCCTTCGGCCAGGCCGCAGAAGTTTGTAACTGTCAGCGGCGTCCGGTTCGGGTCGAGCCGGAAAATCATGTTTCCCCGATTTGTCGAGAAATCGGCATAGAGACCGGGACCCAGTTCTTCATCCGATCCCGAAGCCCACAGGGAGCAGGGAAGGATGAGCAGTAATATGATAAACAGCTGCTTCATTCCGTGAAGTCTCCTAGAAATCGATCAGCTCGACATCGAAAACCAGCCAGGAATCGGGAGGAATAGGACCGATGCCCCTGCTGCCGTATGCCATTTCCGGCGGCAGGATGATGACCCGGCGCTCACCCTTTTTCATATCCATGAGAGACCTGTCCCAGCCGGGGATTACCTGACCCTTACCGACGTTGAACTGGAACGGTTCGTTTCTGTCCCTTGAACTGTCGAACTGGGTGCCGTCCATCAGAGTACCGGTGTAGTGGACCGTGATTTTTGTTCCGGGAGATGGTTTACTTCCGGTGCCTTCTGTTCTGATGACGAAGTAGATACCGGTCTCCTCATCTCTGACAGCGTTCGGCCAGCGATTGGCGATATCATTCATGATGGTTTTTTCCATTTCTTCTTCAGCTGCAGCCCCGCGGGCAACCAGACTTCTTTCAATTTCCTTGAAAGCGTCACTATCGGCTTTATATGTGGAAGCCTCGGAACCGATACGGATAATTTTCAGCTTCTCGATGGAATCACCCTTTTCGATGGAATCGACGATATCCTGACCCTCGACGACACGCCCGAAGATGGTATGTTTGTTATTGAGATGCGGGGTGGGGACATGGGTTATGAAAAACTGACTGCCGTTGGTATCCGGTCCTGAGTTGGCCATGGCCAGGATGCCCGGCCCGTCGAATATCAGGCCGTTATCGGTTTCGTCGGGGAATCGGTAACCCGGACCTCCGGATCCAGTGCCCTGGGGATCGCCGCCCTGGATCATGAAATCTTCGATAACACGGTGAAATGTGATTCCGTCGTAAAATGGGCCTTTCCTGTCGGCGAAATCCAGGTCGCCTTCGGCCAGGCCGACAAAGTTCATAACGGTCAAGGGTGCTTTATCGGGAAAGAGTTCGACGATGATGGTTCCCCTGGTCGTGTTGAATTCCGCATATAAACCGTCCTTGAGGTCCGGTCCGTTTTCATTGCATGAAGTTGTCATAATGGCAAATATGAGCGCGAGTGCCGGGAATATTAATCCCCGCCTGTAACCCGATAGGCTCATGTGCGTCCTCCTGGTAATATCGTAAGCAGTATATCGATGGTGGTTCGACCCGTCGACCCGACCCTGTCTATTCGATTCCGATTGCGGTTTCCAGAGCGAGTTCCATCATCTGGGTGAACGTTTTCTCCCGTTCCTCGGATGTCGTCTCTTCTCTGGAGACCAGGCTGTCACTTACCGTCAGCAGACAAAGGGCCTTGACGCCGAAGCGGGCTGCCAGAGTATAGAGTGCCGCGGCTTCCATTTCCACCGCAAGAACTCCGTACTTTGCCCAATTCTTCCAGGATTCAGGATCTTCGTCATAAAATGTATCCGAAGAGAGGATGTTGCCGGCTTTGATGTTCAGCCCGAATTTGCCTGCGCATTGGGTGGCCTTCATAATGAGATCCCAATCGGCGGTGGGTGCGAAATTCATGCCTCCGAAGCGTTGACTCACCATCGCTGAATTGGTCGATGCGCTCAGGGCCAGCACAAGATCGCGCAGTTTGATTTCAGATTGTATTGAACCGCAGGATCCGATACGGATCAGGGTCCTTGCGCCGTAGGAATTGATGAGCTCATGGACGTATATGGAGTGGGACGGCATGCCCATTCCGGTACCCTGCACTGAAATATCAAAACCTTTATAGGTTCCGGTATAGCCGTACATTCCACGGACTTCGTTGTAGCATGTGGCGTTCTCAAGGTAGTTCTCGGCAATAAAGCGGGCTCTCAATGGATCGCCCGGAAGCAGGACTCTGGGTGCTATGGCGCCCTCAGGCGCACCGATGTGTAAACTCAATTTCTTCCCCCTGATTTCTGTCTTTTAAAAATGATAAGGGGCAAATTGCCGGGGGGCAAGTGCCTATCCGCCTATCTGCCTGGTCATCACCACAGCTTCGATGGCGTTGAGCTGCTTCATGGTTTCCGCACTGATGTGTGAGGCTGAGAGGTTGATGATGCTGTAAGCGATGCCGTTGTTGTGTTTGTTCACCATGTCTACGATGTCGAGTCCTTCACCCGCCAGGACTGCGAGAATACGGTCTAGCATATTCTGGTTGTTTTTATTCGCTATGATGAGTCGTGCACCATCGGCGGGTTCCAGGGAACAGGCCGGAAAGTTTACTGAGTTGACTATGTTGCCGTTTTCCAGGAAATCCTGAAGCTGCCTGGCCGCCATAACGGCACAGTTATCTTCGGCTTCGGCCGTCGATGCACCCAGATGGGGAATGGACATGACACCTTTTACCCCAAGGAGTTCCGGGTCGGGGAAGTCGGTAACGTAGTGAGAGACGGTTTCGTCGTTGAGTGCCGTTTTGACGGCGGCGGTATCCACCAGTCCGCCACGGGAGAAATTGAGGATACGCAGTCCGGTTTTGGCTGCTTTCAGCTTCTCGGCATTGATAAGATTTTTGGTGTCCGGGATCAGGGGCAGGTGCAGGGTAATGTAATCGCAGGTTGCCATAAGCTGATCGAGGCTCTCAGTTCGTTTTACCCTGCCGGAGAGATTCCATGCTGAGGTAATGGTGATGAAGGGATCGTATCCGTAAACGTCCATTCCGAGATTGACGGCCGCATTGGCTACCAATACCCCGATTGCGCCCAGGCCGATGACACCGATATTCTTCCCGCTGATTTCGGATCCGGCGAAGGATGATTTTTCCTTTTCGACGTTTTTTGACAGGTTTTCGTCGGCGGTTTGTCCGGATACCCAGTTCATTCCCTCATGGATTCGCCTGGATGAGAGCAGCAGACCGGCGATTACCAGTTCTTTCACGCCGTTGGCATTTGCACCGGGGGTATTGAAGACAACGATTCCACGATCGGTGCAGGCATCGACGGGTATGTTGTTCACCCCGGCACCGGCTCTGGCGATGGCCTTCACGGTGGTGTCGATTTCATTCTCCGGCAGTTTGTAACTCCGGAGCAGCACTGCGTCAGGGCTGGAAATTTCGCCGGCAACTTCGTATTCATTCCGTTCGAAAAGGTCCAGACCTACGGGTGAGATTTTGTTACGTGTTTGGATTTTGATCATTCCTGGCCTCCAAGGTTGTGATTAAGGGGTACATCAGGTTGGACTTATCGTCAATCGGCCCGGTGCTGATTTTTTAAAAGTTGATGGTGGTTAAAGCTCCAAAGTGCCTATAATTGTAATATGGAATATATCGTCGCCTCATGCTCGGATGAAATCATCACGGAGAGGATACGCAAGGTAATTGAAGAGGACTTCCATAATGAATTCCTGCTGCAGTTCCCTTCTTCGGAAAAAGCCATTCTCGAACGGCTGAATTTTGAACTGCCTGAGCTTGTGATCATTAACTTCTCAGACAAGAGCCTGAGTTCAGATTACCTGAGGGATCAGATTCTTCAGGATTCCTGGCTTCATAATTTCGGAATCGTCGGCTTGTACGATCGTAAATCCGACAAGGAAGAGGCGATACTCGAGTCCAACAAGGATATCAATCTTCTCACCCTGATCGATTTCTCAAGAATAGAGAGTCATCTGGGGAAATCCCTCCGGATTATTAACACGAATCGTCAGCTGATTTTCCAGGGATTTCTCGCCGACAAGCTGGTCAACCGGATGACAGGATCATTCCAGATCGACAATTACGATTACCTGGTGGCGCCTGTTTACGGCGGCCTTCTGGCCATCAGTCTGGTCCGTACGGGCAAGATTCCTTCCGAGGACAGGCACGGCGTACAGATGGCCCTCAGTGAGCTGATTCTCAATTCGATCGAGCACGGAAATTGCGGAATAAGCTATTCGGAGAAGAGTGATTGGCTTGCTACCGGCGAGGCCATCTATGAGCTCATAGCGGATCGGTGTAAAGACCCGAACATCGCCGGGAAAAAAGTGACCCTGAGTTGGGATATCGACGATGAGATATGCCGATTCACCGTGCGGGACGAGGGTAAGGGATTCGATGTTCTGGCCTTCCGGGACAAGTTGAAAGGTGTTGCCCGGGACCGACTTCACGGCCGGGGTATCGTTATGGCCCAGATGGTTGCCGACAAGCTGCTGTACAACAAGACCGGTACCCAGGTTACATTGATAATGAATCTCCAGAAGGATGTTGAGAATGCCGCTCCCGCCGGATTTTCCGATGAAGAAGTTATTCGTGTGAAGACCGGGGACACCCTGATGCGGGCCGGAGAATTCGGAGACTGCATCTACTACATCTCCAGTGGCAAATATACCGTGTACTTCCGGGATAAACCGGTGGGTCGGATTACTCCGGCGGACATCTTCATGGGTGAGATGGCTTTCCTGCTGAACAACGCACGAAGCGCTACAGTCGTCGCCGACACTTCGGGGCAGGTGATAAAAATACCCAGAAAATCATTCATCGAAGTCGTGAAAAATTATCCCCAGTACTCCATCTTCCTCTCGAAGATCCTCGCCCAGAAACTGGTTCGTTCCAATGAAAGTGCAGCGGCGGAAAATACGGCCTCGGACCGGATTGTCAAGAGCGAAGATTCTGTGAATGTCCTGGAGGGAGCCACCGAACTCTGAGTATACACTGTTAACCGAGTCAGTCCTGATTCGGGGATTTCTCGGGGATCACCGATAAACGCAGATCGGCCAGCTGATCGGCATCCACGATTGAAGGACTGTTGTCCATGGGGCTGATGCCCTGAGTGTTTTTGGGGAAGGCGATGACGTCGCGGATGGTATCCATATGAGCCATCACCATAACCATACGGTACAGACCGACGGCCTGTCCGGCAGGAGGCGTGGCCCCGTAACGGAATGCTTCGAGAAGGAATCCGAAGCGTTCCTCGGCTTCTTCCTTCGGAAATCCAACGATATCGAATATCCGGCTCTGTATGGCCGGATCGTGGATACGCACCGAACACGAGGCCAGTTCATTTCCGTTGAGTACCATATCGTACAGATCTCCGAGAACTTCTCCGGGATTCTCTTCCATTGTATCGAGGAACCGGTCCTGGGGCATGGAGAACATGTGATGGGCAGGTTCCCAGTTCCCGGTTTCTTCGTTCTTTTCGAACAGGGGGAAATCAATAACCCAACAGAATTTGAACTCGTCCGGGCTCACCAGCCCAAGGTCGGTACCGAGTTTTACCCGGACGGCCCCCAGGGAAGTGACGGCCGTTTTCCAGTCTGAACCCATGAGAAGGATGAGATCGCCGACAGCTGCTCCCAGGCCTTCTGTGATGGCGGAAGCCTGGTCGACATAGAATTTCGAAACACCGCCGTCCAGGCCTTCGGAGCCGACCTTCATCCAGGCCAGGCCTCTGGCTCCGCGGGATTTGGCGACGTCTTCAAGTTCGCCGATTTTCTTCCGGGAATAGGCTTCGGCCGCACCGGGTACTACCATGGCTTTCACAGTGCCGCCGGTTTCCAGGACCGAATTGAATACACCGAATTCCGATCCGGGTACGAATGGTGAGAAATCCTGGAACTTCATGTCGAATCGGAGATCCGGTTTGTCGGATCCGTAGTTTTCCATGGCTTCCTGCCAGGAAAGTCTGGGAAATGGTGTGGGAACGTCGATGCTCAGGACGTCTTTGAATGCTCTCACCATCATGCCTTCCACCAGTTCCAGGACATCGTCCCTGCTGACGAAACTCATCTCCAGATCGATCTGGGTGAACTCGGGCTGACGGTCCCCCCGTGCGTCTTCATCCCGGTAGCAGCGGGCAATCTGGTAGTATCGGTCGGTGCCGCCGGCCATGAGGATCTGTTTGTAGAGCTGGGGGGATTGCGGCAGGGCGTAGAACCGTCCCGGATTCACACGGGAAGGAACCAGGTAATCCCGGGCGCCCTCGGGGGTGGACTTGATAAGGGTGGGCGTTTCCACTTCCCAGAAGCCGTTCTCGGTCAGGTAATTCCGAACAGCCCAGGTGGCTTCATGACGCATCTTCAGTCGATCACGCATACCTTCGGTCCTGAGGTCGAGATATCGGTATTTCAGGCGCAGGTTTTCATTCGCCTCGTCGTCACTGTCGATCATAAAGGGGAGCGGAAGGCATGTATTCAGAACTTTCAGTTCGGATACGGCTATTTCCACGGC
>DAOVYP010000142.1 GCA_030635565.1 Spirochaeta sp.
CAAGGCAAGGGGAAGATCTGCCGGGGGAGAAGTGGATAAAGCAGATGAGAATTGAATGGGACTGCCGACCCTGCGTCCAAGCCAAACTTGCACTAGACTTTCTCCATGACTCGACTCACCCTCCTTCGCCATGCGAAAAGCTCCTGGGATCATTCCAATCTTCATGATATAGAGAGGCCGCTGAACGCTCGGGGCCGGCGGGACGCGACTCTGATGGGCCTGGTCTGCGGGGAACGGCTTCCGCCGCCGGATCTTGTACTTGTGTCGCCGGCGTTGAGGACCCGGGAAACCGTTGAGCTTTTCTTCGGGGCCTGGATAACCGCGAAACCGGAATTCAACCTGGAGGAGGGTCTCTATCTGGCCGGTCGGAGGGACTGGATGCATGTCCTTTCGGAGGCTGCATCCGATGCCGACCACATCCTTGCCTGCAGTCATCAGCCGGGGGTTGGTGAATTTGCCGGCTGGCTCTGCCGTGATTTCGACGGAGAGGTGCCTACGGCCACGGTGATTTCCATCGTTCTGGATTCCGGCCGCCTGAAGAGGCATTCCGGTGTTCCGGATTTCATCGGACGGCCGAAAGATTTCCGGGTTTGAAATCCCGGGGATTGATTCCGTATTTCCTGACCCGCGAGGACACTTGCCTGGGGGTGAGACCGAGAGCCATGGCCGTTTGTGTCATATTTCCCCGCCGGCGGCTCAATTCCTCTTTCAAGGCTTCGTATTCCAGGGCTGCCAATCGTTGGGTGAAAGAGGGCTCCGGGGATGTACCGACGGCACCCCGGACCGCCGGGGGGAGATCGCCGATTCCGATTTGACTCCCTTCGATTCTTTCCAGGGCCCAGGCCATGGTTTCCTTGAGCTCTCTGACATTGCCCGGCCAGGGGTAGGCAACAAGAGCTTCGACGGCGGCGGGGGAGATTTCAGGTAGCGGAAATCCGGTGCCGGCGGTAAGTTGCTCCAGAAAACGGCCGGCGAGATATGGGATGTCTTCCACTCGATTTCTCAATGCGGGGACAGTGAGAACGGAACCCCGGCCGCCGGTTTTCAGATTCCAGGCCTCCCTGAGGACGTCGATCTCCGATCCCGGAATTGCCGCCGAAATGATACGCCTCTTGTCGCTGATGATATCGGTCTGTTTCTCCTCGTGAAGAACTTGCCAATCCGGAACAAACAGGGTTCCTGTGTTTCCGGATCTGTCAATACCTGAGAATGGTGCCGAGGGATTCGGGCCGTTGATATGAATCAGAGAGGCCAGATACGCTTTTCCGCAGCCGTTTTCACCAATCAGCAGCAGGGGCCGTCTTGAGTGGCTAAGGTTGAACAGACAGGAGAGGATGATTCGGGAGGACCGGCTGACGGCGACCCAGGCGGGATTTACGGATACTTTGCCGACAGGTTTACTTCGGGGACCCTGCCCTGAGAGTTCCGGTGAATCGACCTCATGAACCAGAAGCCATTGCTCAGCCAGAAGGTTCAGGAGATTACCGATTTCGTTGCGGTTTCCCCGGAAATCTTCAAAAAGCCAGTACGAGGATCCGACAGGGAAGGGGTGATTCCAGGTGGACTCCCATCCGGCTGCCGTCGAATTCGAGGGGATTCGATCCACACGTTCCTGCCATCCATAGGATGTCTGTGCATCCCGATAACTGATTTCGGCAGCCGACACCCCAAGTGCTTCGGTGAGCCACAGCAGCAGGCGCCGGGCGCTTTCTCTGGCTTCGGGATACCGTGAGATGATATGCCAGCCGTCGGCGGCCATCTGGAAGCAATCGGGATACATGTGTTTATTATACACAAAGATTGGACCGGGCGGGCGCCAGAGGTCACTTTAAATAATCCGGGGACTTTTAAGCTTGATTTTCTTTCCCTGTATGGCGATGATGCAGCCGTGAAGATCGGGGTTTTATTATCCGGAGGCGTCGACAGCTCAACGGCGCTGGTTTCTCTGAAGGAGAAGTATCCGGAGGCGGAGATTACCGCTTATTATCTGAAAATCTGGCTGGAAGACGAGCTGGCGTCGCTGGGCTCCTGTCCCTGGGAAGAAGACCTGGAGTATGCCCGGGGTGCCTGCGATATGACTGGTGTGCCTCTCAAGGTGGTGAGTCTTCAGCGGGAATACTGGGATCAGGTTGTGTCCTACACGGTCTCAGAGCTCAAGGCTGGACGGACGCCCAGCCCGGACATTTTCTGCAACCGACGCATCAAATTCGGTGCCTTTCTCGACAGGGTGGGGGAGTCTCTGGACAAGGTGGCCTCGGGTCATTACGCGACAGTGGCCCTGGATGATGACGGACTGTTCCGGATACACCGCTCACCGGATCCGGTGAAGGATCAGACATACTTCCTCTCTCATCTCACCCAGGAACAGGCGGCCATCGCCATGTTTCCCATCGGCGGGATGATGAAAGAGGAGGTGCGGAAGCTGGCCGAAAAATGGGATCTGCCGGCCAAATCCCGGAAGGACAGCCAGGGCATCTGCTTCCTTGGAAAAATCAAATATACGGACTTCGTCCGGCACTACATGGGTGAGAAAGAGGGTAACATCCTCGAGGCGGTTTCAGGCCGGAAGCTGGGGATTCACAAAGGAACCTGGTTCTATACCATCGGTCAGCGCAGCGGCCTCGGTCTCTCCGGGGGCCCCTGGTATGTGGTGGACCGGAACAGGGATGAGAATATCGTCACCGTGGCAGCCTCAGTGGAAGCTTCCGCCGTAGCCCGGAACCGTTTCACCGTCGTCGATCCCAACTGGATTTCCGGAGAGCCTGTACTCCCGTCCCGGATCTCCCTCAAGCTCCGTCACGGACCCAAGCTTATTGACGCCTCGATTCGTCAGTTGCCGCGGTTGGAAGATGGAAAGGAGAGGCTGGAGATTGAGATGGATGAAAGTGACCGGGGTGTGGCTCCGGGTCAGTTTGCTGTTCTTTATGACGGGGATGTCTGTCTGGGCGGGGCGATGATTGAGGATTAGGAGGCTGTCGGACCTGGGACTTTCACTTCGCGGCTTCCTGCGTCGGTTCGGAATGGTTATGTCCGGCAGCCTCTCAGCCCAGAAATTGAAAAACGGTGATGAGAACCGTGATGGTAATGAAGCCCAGGGAGATGAGGCCGGTTATTCTGTTGAACCGGGACTCGACAGCATCAAATCGTTTGTCCACGGTATCAAATCGTTTGTCTACGGCTTCAAATCGCTTATCTACATTGTCGAAACGTTTGTCTACGGCTTCAAATCGCTTATTTACAGTCTCGAATCGCTTATCACTGGCTTCGAAGCGCAAATCCATCGCTTCAAAACGTGAATCCATCCGCTTGAAACCTTCCTCCATCCGGGTTGCAATGAGTTTGATGTCGGAAGACAGGGAATCATGCTCCCTGTGGTATTCCTCTTTCGCAACCATATTGCCGGTGAGAAGGGTGAGAGAGCGCCTGAGGGCCTTTTCGTCTTTCACAGTAAAGGCCAGGGCGAATTCTTCTTCAAGTATGGATGTCAGTGAATCCACGGTCATGCCTCCAGTATAGTTGTTTCTGTTATACAAGACGAGCTGAAAGGCCTTCCTGCTTCAATGCCGGATGAGAGGAATGAAACAATTTATCGAAAAAGCCTCGGAAATTAACTGAGAAACTGGAATACTGTGATAAGAACTGTAACGGTAACAAAGCCGATGGATATCAGACCAGTCAGTAAAGTGAACCTTTTATCAGAGGATTTGAAGCCTTCCTCCATCCGGGTTGCAATGAGTTTGATGTCGGAAGAAATGGTATTTATTTCCCGATTATTGTCCTCTTTCATAACCATGCTGCCTGTGAGCAGGATAAGGGACCTACGCAGAGCCTTTTCATCTTTCACGGTAAAGGCCAGGGCGAATTCTTCTTCGAGTATGGATGTCAGCGAATCCAAGATCATGCCTCCAGTATAGTTGTTTCTGTAATACATGACGAGTTGAAAGATCTTCCTGCTTCAAATTCGAAATATGATACCCATTATTCTTTGTGATTTGCCTTCAGTTGCCCCTGGGTGTCTCATACCTCTCATAATAGCCGATGAGTTCGCCGTTTTCCCGTACAGCCCGCATCCAGATTCGCTTCTCCACTTTTTCCGAGTAGAGCACTTCGTTCAGCTCCGGTTCTTTTCGAAAGCGTTTCTTGATTTCGGTGATTGTCTCCCGGGATTTTGTGTTGTGGCAGTCCAGGACGGATGTTCCAAGGATTTTCCGACCGCCCCATTTTTTATAATGAACCTCCGCGGCGTGGTTCATATATATCATGCGGTCGTCCAGGTCGCAGAACACGATGGGGTTCCTGATGCTGTCCAGGAGGGTCCGGTAAAAGTCTTCCCGGCTGTCGGGCCGCCAGTCGGCAATGGTGTCTTTATTCATATCTTTTTAGAGTGTCCCTAACCTTGGTGTTTTATTATCAAGTTCCAGGGGAGCTGGAGCTCAATTATAATTGCATGATTTGTTTCGATTGTGAATCAAACTTAGGTTCTCAACCGAAAGCCGCCCTGAAATTATCTCTCGATACCCTTGGGGTTACCTGGAATGCACCAGGGTTAGGGACACTCTGATATCTTTTCATCCTGATGAATTATTCTACAGAACTTCGGCCAGGGCGTCCCGGCGCTCGGATTCACTGAGGGCGACCGGAGAATTCTTGTTTGCCGAAGCCGCGACGACGATGTCGATATCGGCTTCACTCATGCCGTAATCCGAGAGACGGGGCAGTTCATCGGCCCATTCTCTGAAGCGATCGATGAGCCGATCGACGTCTCCCCGCTCGGGGACGGCGTCCCCGCCGCGATGCAGGACGGCACCGGCGTAGGCCAGGCGATCCAGCACTTCTAAACCGCCTTCGTCCACGAGCCGGTCGGCAATACGCCTGAAAACCGGGCCGACCAGGAGTCCGCAGGCGACGCCGTGGGGGACTTCGCTGCAGGCACCGATGGGTCCGGCCAGACCATGGACGGTACCCAGGCCTGCATTGGCCAGGGTAAGCCCGGAGTAATAGGCCGCCAGGGCCAATTCGCTCCGATCATCCACTTCTCCGTCCAGGCCGTAACGATTTTCGACGAACAGCTGACTTCCCTTTCCGAATCGGCACAGGCCGTCCCGGGCCAGGATATCGGTAAAAGGGGTCGCCCCGGTGGATACGTAGGATTCAAGGAGCTGGCAGAAGGCGTCCATTCCGCAGGCGATGGTAACATTCGGGGGGCAGCCGACGGCCAGTTCGGGATCGATGACGGCGATTGGCGGGATGAAGGCGTCGTGCCTGAGGGACTTCTTGAAGCCATCGGCGCCCCGACGGCTGATAACGGCATTCTTTGTCGCCTCGCTTCCGGTACCAGCGGTGGTGGGGACGGCGATCAACGGCGCGGTTGCTGCTTCGGGTTCCCGGCTGCCGACACCTTCCAGATAATCGAAGACGCCGCTTTTATGACGAAGCATTGCGGCTGCGGCCTTGCCGGCATCCATTACGCTGCCGCCCCCGATGGCGACCACCGAAGAAATACCGTTTTTCCGGGCTGTTTCAGCAAGGGCGTCGACAGTTTCCGGAGAGGGCTCGCCGCTGACGGTTTCCCGCACGACCTTGAGTCCACGGTTCCTGAAACCGTCTTCCAGGTTTTTCCAGACTTGAGTATGGGGAAAATGATTGCCTGTGAGAACGAGAACCGGACCGTCGGCGGTAACGAGACCGGGGATGGTGGACACCTTGCCGACTCCGAAGATGAGATCGGCGTTACCGAGGTGGCGAAAAGTTTTTACCACGCTTCATCCGCCAGGGGATACAGGGGGGAGAATTTCTCCCCCTTCCGGTCTCTGGCCATCCAGGGGGCGACCTTTTTCCTCCAGACCTTGTAGTGGCGTGTTTCCTTGTGGGCCTTCACGGCTTCGTCGGACCTGTACACTTCATAGAGCATAAAGAGACAGGAGTCTTCCTCGCTCTGCAGCACGTCGAATCGCAAGTTTCCCATTTCCTTAAGAGTTTCCAGATGATTGATTTTCGTCGCTTTGATGAAATGATCCTCAAAACCGGTTTTCACCAGAACGGAGACTGAGTAAACGACCATGATACGGTTCTCCTTGAATGCTGAGGCTCTTTCAAAAATCCCATTCTGAAAGAGCCTCAGGTATGGGGTCGAGAAGTTATTTTCTTAAACAAAAAAAATAACTTCTCTTAAGGTCTGGGTAATTTAAAAAATCAGGGATTTTTAAAATTACCTCAACTGTTTCGAATGCTCCCGACCTGGTGGGGAATACCGTTGGGAACACACATGAAGCATAACCGGG
>DAOVYP010000333.1 GCA_030635565.1 Spirochaeta sp.
AATTTCCACCTGAGCCAGGGGATCATAAACTTGAGAAGCTCCGAATCCCATCTGAAAGGAAAACAATTGGCCTGCAGTCTGGAAAACAGCAAATATGATCTGCAGAAAAAGCCCCATGATGATGCCCAATGCGATTTCGGCAACAAGTACCAGGGCATAACCGAGGCCAACCTGGGGGATTGGCCCGTAGAGGTCACCCACAAAATAGTAGAAAATAATGGCTGCGAAAAAAGCCAGGGCACCCCTGGCCAGTGGAGGAATGGCGGAAGACGAAGTCAGGGGCGCAGTTCTCAATAAAGCTGCAACCCGCGCATAAACCAGGAAATAGAGTCGCGCTCCGTCGATTAAACCACCCCAATCATTCACTTGGCGAGATCCGGTATTCTTTCGAATAGAATCGTCGCAAATGACGTCAATCGCGTAATCATCCACCCGAATAGTGCGGCTAAAACCCCGAGTATTGCCAGAATCTTCGGTACGAAGGTGAGTGTCTGATCCTGAATACTTGTAGTGGCCTGAAAGATGGAAACGATAAGACCGACTCCCATGGCAACGATGAGAACCGGAGATGCCACTGTCAGGATAGTCAAAACAGCGGATCTCATCAGTTGTATTACACTGCCCAAATCCAAAACTTCATCCCCTTCAGCTGAAACTCAGAACGATTTGACGGACAAGCAGGGTCCATCCGTCAACCAGTACAAATAAAATCAATTTGAACGGCATGGATATCATGACCGGCGGAAGCATGATCATGCCCATGGACATCAGTACCGATGCTGTTACCATATCTATGATGATGAACGGTACGTAAATGTAGATACCGATACGAAAAGCAACGGTCAGCTCATGGAGTACAAAGGCCGGGATCAGAACATAGGTGGGTACATCCGCAAATGTGGCCGGCTTTTCCAAACCGGCCATATTCATGAACAGGGTGATATTTCCCGAATCTCCGGCCAACTGCTTGTACATGAAGTAACGGATCGGGGCGATGGCTTTGTCATAAAGTTCGCCTGTCTCAATTGTTCCGTCCGCAAAGGGTACAAAGGCTTCCTGATAAATCTCCGTAAATGTAGGGAACATGATGAAAAGCGTCAGAAATAAAGCAATACCCATGAGTACTGTTGCAGGCGGCACCTGCTGAAGTGATAAGGCTCTTTTTACGAAGTCAAGCACGATGGAAATACGGAGAAAACTGGTCATCAGTATGGCAATCGAAGGCGCAAGGCTGATGACCGTCAAAAACAGAAGAAGCTGAATCGACAGAGCCGTTTCCTGATTGGATTCCGGCTCCCTTACCGTCAGGTTGACAAATGGAATCGGCAGTGCACCCACCCCACCAGGTACAGGTGCTTCCTCCTGTGCAAATAGTGCGGCGGGGAACAGCAGTAGAATTGAGAATATCAGAAATGTCTTCGTTATGATTCTCATAGGTCTTTCAAGCGCTCCCTTTGCTTTCGAATATAGGATGCGGGGTCTTCATCCGCAGATTTGTCCGAAGCATCTGTGGAGGGTCCCGATCCAAAGCGGTCCTTGAACAGCCGGGCGAATCCCCCGCTTACGGATTGAGGAGCGGCAGAAGCATTAAGGCGAATTTCGTCGATGGATTCCTTGTCATCGATTTCCGATATCAGATTGACCGAATTACCGTTACTTCCTATCAGGAATACCCGGTTTCCAGCCTCTACGAGGTGCAGAGCGGCATCCCCTTTAAGCGGGCGTGTCGAGTACAGTTGAATGGCATCTCCACCCTCCGCCTTGACGCTCGTGAATTTTTTAAGCATCCAGACGAAAGCGTATATGAGGGCAATGATGATTCCCAGTACGAGAATAACCCTCAAGAAATCACCGAAACTTACCCCGGGCAGTTCGTTCACATCCGGAGCCTGAACATCGGCATCAATCACAGGAGTATCTTCAAAGAGTAATTCAGTCTCCGCCGGACGGACGGGAACCGTATCTGTCTCCTGAGCCCAGGCCATCAGGCCGGCGACAAGGAAGACAAGCGTCAGCACTAGAGTTTTCAGTTTTCCCTCCCAGTTCAGACGGCGTCAGTTCCTTCCCCGAACAAACGCCAGAAACCCGTTACTAACTCATCGTTCAGTCATCCTGTCCATCGTCGAAACGATTTCCGTGACGCGAACGCCGAAGTTTTCATCGATGACGACAACTTCACCGCGAGCGATGAGATTATTATTAACGAGGATATCCACAGGTTCACCGGCCAGCTTGTCCAGCTCGATGATGGTTCCTTCACCCATTCCGAGGATGTCCTTGATTTTCCATTTGGTACGACCCAGCTCAACTGTAAGCTCCATGGATACATCCATGAGCAGCCCGATGTTCCGTTGTTCTCCGGCGCTGATGGTGGGTGTAAGCTCCGGAAGCTGAATGCCCTGGACGTTTGGAGGCGGCTGAGCACCGTATCCGCCCATTATCGGAGCGCCCATATTGGGTGCCATAGGCTGGAATCCGCCCACACCCGGAGACATCTGCTGACCACCCATCATGCCGGCCATGGGGTCTGCTGCAATTGCCTGCTGAGCGGCGTCCGCAGCCGGTACAGGAGCGGCACCGAGCTTTCCTGCGAGTTCCCGTATCATTCCGAGATCAAACAGCTCATATAACTTGAGGCTGCCCTGCCCTTCTATCTCAAGATCGTAGGAGACCACAACAAAGCTGTCTCCGGGAAGCCCGAGCATGGCCTTGGGAACACTCTGTCCTTCGGGAGATTCGGTCAGAACAGTCTCATTCACCTTGTCGCCGATGGTGGTTACAGATGCTCCGGTAATCTGGCTCATTGCTTCGCTGACGGCACTGATTGCCGTACCGTCAAGCTCCAGATCGTCCTGACCTATCATCGGTGCGGCGATTTTCAGGGCATCGTCGCCCCGGAGGACATACAAATGGGTACCGGCAAGCCCACTTTTAAAGTCAATTTTTATCTCAACCACTTCATCGGGCAATTCCGACAGGAACTGCTCGCGGCCGGAGATATCAAGATGCGGGGCACCGACAGTGACACTCTTTACCATGATCCCGGAAAGAGTGGCACTTTGCGACCCGGTCACTTCACCGAAAAGCTCGAGAATTACGTTCTTCTCGGCTTCGCTGAGGTCTTCATTTCCGGCAGGAATGCCGGGGACTTCAGATGGTGCTTCGCCCATTAACAGAGCATCAATTTCGTCTTGGGAGAGAGAGCCATCGCTCATTCTTCGTCTCCTTCGGTAGCGAGTTCTTCGAACTCGTCTTCCTCGATATTCTCAATTTTTCGAGTCACCTGCACGGCGAGTTTCTTACCGACAACACCGGGCCGACAATCAAATTTGGGTCTGTTCCCCAGTTTCAGTACCAACGGGTCACTGATGCGGGTTCCCGAGAGACGTATAACATTCCCGGGTTGAAGTGACATGACATCTTTTACAGGCAGAGAAATATTACCCACTTCAGCGACAAGCGGAATGTCGATTCCGGCCAGTCTTTCCCGAAGTACATTCAGATTTTCAGTTGTTGCCCCCCGGCGAACCGAGGAGTACCAGTACTGCGCCGAAAGTTTGGAAATGATCGGTTCAATGGTGAGATAAGGAATGCAGAAATTCATCAT
>DAOVYP010000042.1 GCA_030635565.1 Spirochaeta sp.
AAGTGAGGAACCAAAAGAATGGGACGAGATACCGTTACGGGTGTCTATAAACAATGATTTGGTAAAACGAGTCATTTCCGGATTAGTCACGGCAAAGACGCCGCGACAGAACCCCCTGAATTCAAAATAGTTGCACAAAACTCCTCTTAAGCGTATCCTCCGCAAAATGGAACTGACAAAAACCCAGCGCCGATGGCTTGCGGGTAAGGCCCAGAGAATCAAACCGACTGTGATGATCGGTAAGGAAGGTCTCTCGGACGGGGTGACGGCGCAGACCGATGCCGAGCTTGAGGCTCATGAGCTCATAAAGGTTCGGTTCGTGGGCCACAAGGAATCCCTGGGCGATATCGCGCCGATTCTGGCATCCAACACCAAGGCCGCTCTGGTTCGGACCATCGGTCATGTGGCGGTTCTCTTCCGTCCCCGGGAGGACGAGGATAAGCGGGAGATTGTTCTTCCCCGGTCTTAAAGCTTACCAGAGAATCGGAATCCGGTATTTCCTGAAAACAGCATCTCTGGTCATGATCGTCATTTTCTCGACTGATGCCTGGGCGATCAACAGTCTGTCGAAAGGGTCTCTGTGATGATAGGGGAGATTCAATAACACTTCGCAGTGACTCTTTTGGATGTTCAGCCAGCGAATCCCGTTGAGGCTCATTTCTTTCTGTATGGTTTCCTCCCAATTTTCTGTTAAGCGTAATTTGTTCAATGACACTTTGATACATATTTCCCAGTAACCGGCCATGCTGAAGAACAAATCCGTTTCCGGGTCGATAAACGCCGCTGCTGCCTGTAAACCCAGTTTCCGATCTCCGCTTACGGCCCATAAAAGAGCATGGGTATCCATGAGAACTTTCATCTAAGAGTACTCGTTGAAGTCTTCCAGAGGGCTGTCGAAATCATCTGACATTTCGACGATTAAACCGGCGGCTCCACCAAGCCTGCGTTTCTGACCGGTCGGGAATAAGCATTGTAATTTGACAAGGGGTTGTTTTCCTTTGGCAATAATCACCTCTTCGCCCTCAAGTGCCAGGCGGATATACCGGGAAAGATGGGTTTTAGCTTCGTGAATGGTCGTCTGAATCATACTGGGATTCTGGTTCATATTTCTGTCTTAGTCAATATATATGACTAAGATATGGATCATCTCTAATCTGTCACCAGATTCTTTTCCCACCCGAACAAAACGGCGGCCCTCAGGAATCGCGGGTCCGGTGCCGCGGTGAGGGCAATTCTCTTACCGCTTGACGGGTGCAGGAACGATAATCGGTGAGCTCTCAGCATCAGGCCGTCCAGTTCGGTCTCTTTCAGCCAGATCCGGTTCCGGGGATTATCCCCGTGAGGGACATCCCCCAGGATGGGATGACTTATCCTGGCCAGGTGGCGCCGGATCTGATGGTAGCGTCCGGTCTCCAGGATGCATTCCACCAGGGAGTACCGGCTCTTAGGGAAAATGCCGTCGGACCAATCGGCTTCAGCCATTGCCAGGGTTCGCCATCGGGTTGCCGCCTCGCGTTCAGGCTTTCCGGGGGCCTGGCGCATTGGGAGGTTGATGATTCCCGATCCTTCCATCCAGCCCCGGACGATACAGAGGTATCGTTTGTCCAGGCTGTCCCGGCTCCTCAGGGCTATGCCGAGTTTCGATGCGATTTCCGAATCCTTGGAGAAAAGGAGCACGCCGCCAACGGGCCGGTCCAGGCGATGGGCCGGAAAGAAGCGGTGTTCAAACCGTTTTTCAAGGATGGACTGGATACTTTCTTCCCCCCGGGACAGTTTGGTGGGATGGACATGGATATTTCTGGGTTTATCCACCGCCAGAATTTCATCGTCTTCGTAGAGAACCGGGATAATCATGCGGGTTTTTTCGCTGAAATGATGAGCAGGCCGGTTTTCCAGTGGACGGTTCTGCCGGTGAGGATGGCCTTCAGGCGAATCGCGGTTTCATTCCACTCATTGTTTCCCATCATGGCGGCCATCCTGGCCCCATAGCCGCCTTGCCGGCCGGTGGACAGCCAGGATTCCAGCAGGGCTTCGGCCATGATGCGATTTTCTTCCACCAGCCGGTTTACCACCGATACTTCTTTCCAGCCTGACTCAACGACGATATCAGTCATCGGGCCGGGGGCCTGGTCGGCCGACAGTTCTTCAAGGACTGCCCTTTCACAGTCCCGGAACTGTTTTTCCGCCGCCTTTTCCCAGATTCCCTCAGGCAGGAGTCCGGCCAGGGTGGTGCCGGCGCCGGGATGGGGTTCGGCCAGAAGGAGTTTCCCGCCCGGGTCGGTCAATCCGAGGGAGGTTCCCAGCAGTGCGCTGCGGACGGCCGGGGTTTCTGAGCGGGTCAGCCAGTTTCGCCCCAGTATCACATCGTATCGGGTATCGCCGGCGGAGAGGGTCTCGACGGTTTCGGGGGACTCCAGGCTGCCGATGATAAGGTTCGGCCGTTCGGCCGTCGGCAGCCCCCCGGCCAGCCAGCTCAGGGCGTCGTAGGACCGGGTGCTGCTGCACAGGGCCGTGACACCGCCCTCGGGAACACTTCGGTGAGCTTCCCAGATGAGAGTTCCCGCCGGGTC
Source organism: Spirochaeta sp. (assembly GCA_030635565.1). Taxonomy (GTDB): domain Bacteria; phylum Spirochaetota; class Spirochaetia; order DSM-2461; family DSM-2461; genus UBA2779. Next base: position 2,571 of record DAOVYP010000042.1, read on the forward strand.
CGATGTAATGAGCACCCGGTCGTGGCGTCTTGCCTTCCAGTCCTTGAAGAGAATGTTGCGAACCGAAACCGCCAGAGGCTCCTGGGAGGATTCGGTGCGCCTCACCCAGCGCTCCCGCTCGTCATCGCCGGGGGAATACGTGAGTACTTCGCCGCTTGCGAGGTCATCCTCATCAAGCATCGATGCCACCTGGGCTTCCCGCCGGGCCAGGACGGTGTCCCTGACATCCCCTTCGTAGCCCAGTTCACCCGGGCGGTAGAACACACGGCCGGTGAGACCGTCGGGGAGGTACTGCTGGGCTGTCCAGTGCTCCCGCCAGGCATGGGGATACTTGTATCCTTCGCCGTGACCGAAGGCATGTTTGTCCCGATTGGCATCTCTCAGGTGACCGGGTACACCTTTGTTCTTCTCATCGTCCACCGACTTCAAGGCGTCGAAAAAGCCCAGAGCGGAATTGGATTTCAGGCAGGTGGCCAGGTAGAGAGCGGCATGGGTGAGATGATATTGACCTTCCGGCAGGCCGACACGGTCGAAGGATGCGGCGCAGGATTCGACGATGCCAAGGGCTTCGGGAGCGGCCAGGCCAACGTCTTCGCAGGCGCTGATGAGCATACGTCGGAAGATGAAACGAGGGTCCTCTCCGGCCCGGATCATCAGGGCCATCCAGTAGAGGGCGGCATCGGGGTCGGATCCCCGGATGGACTTGATAAAGGCGCTGATGGTGTCGAAATGGTAGTCGCCTTCCTTGTCGTAAAGCACGACTTTACGCTGTATGCTCTCTTCGGCAGCGGCCATGGAAACGTTGATGGCCGAGCCGGGTTCGGGAGGGAAAGTTTCAGGCGTGGTTTCCACCGCCAACTGCAGGGCATTGAGCAGGCTTCGGGCGTCACCGGCGCTGATATTCACCAGATGTTCAAGGGCGCCGGCTTCGAAATTCACTTTCCAGCGTCCGTATCCCCTCATCTCGTCGTCCAGGGTCTGCCGGGCGATGGTCATCAGCTGGGATTCGTCCAGGCCGGTGAGCTGGAAGACCCGGCTTCGGCTCACCAGGGCCTTATTTACTTCGAAGTAGGGGTTTTCGGTTGTGGCCCCTATCAGGATGACCGTTCCGTTTTCAACCCAGGGCAAAAGAGCGTCCTGCTGGGATTTGTTCCAGCGGTGCACCTCGTCGACGAAGAGAATGGTCCGTTTGTCATGAAGACTGCGGGCGTCTTTAGCTGTGGCGATTTCCCGTCGGATGTCGGCCACACCGGCCAGGACGGCGTTGAGGGTGACGAATCGGCTCTTTGTACTCCCGGCGATAACCCGGGCCAGGGTGGTTTTTCCGGTGCCCGGGGGGCCGCAGAAGATGAGGCTGGAGAGCTGATCCGCATCAATGGCCCGGCGCAGGAGTCGGCCGGGACCGACGATGTGCTCCTGACCGACGAACTCTTCGAGGTTCCGGGGCCGCATGCGGGCGGCCAGCGGCTCGGTTGAGGGTGCGCCTCCTTCAAACAGATCCATTCAGGACCCGCTATACCATTTTACGGATTTCTTCTTTCCCCTGGCTCAGGACTTCGGTGTATTGGGCGTCAATCCGGCTGAGTTCCTCCGAGAGCACCTTGGCGAACTCGGGGTCCTGCTCCGGAGTGAGTCTGACATCCTGACCGGTCTGTTTCTTGAGCTGTGCTTCTTTCTGCCGCAGACGGGGCTCCCACTGGCCTCTCAGTTGGTTTTCCAGCTTGTCCAAATTCTCCAGGTACTGCTTGAAGAGGTCGGCATACTGATTCATCAGGTAGTCGAGGTTTTTCACTTCCGGTCCCCGGTTCTTGATCAGACTTTTTAATCCGTCGGTAATCAGGGGCATACGGCTCAGGTCGTCTTCGTATCGAGGGAGGGTGAGATTGGCCAGAAGGGTATCGATGATCCCCCTTTTGTACCAGGTTTGTTCATCACCCTTCAAAGCATCGATCTCATCTTTGAGGGACACGGAATTCGGATCTGTGAGGTATCGGCCGGCGGTGGATTTTCCCTTATAGGTATATTCATCCTTTCTGACCGCCTCTTTATCGATTTTGACGTCGGCGGTGCGTTCCAGGGCCAGTTCAAGGGCGGATTTAATCTTACTCATGATGGTTCTCCCGTCTTAGAAGATACGCCTCCTTATCCGTCTAGACAAGGAGGGCGGCCGATCTCAGAAGAGTTCAGCGAACCCGTCGGTGACCAATCCGTCGAGGATCTCGTCATTCTCCCCAGCCGGTACTTTCCCGATCACCTGTTCCCGGTAGGCGTAACCGATGCAAAGCGGGGGATGCTCCCCGACAGACCGGGTTTCCAGGCGAATACCTGCGATGAACCGGTCGTAATAACCGGCACCCCGCCCGAGCCGGGCGCCGGTTTTATCGAAGGCCAGGCCGGGAACCAGGACCAGGGTCGGCCCCGGAGAGGAAAGAACATTCCATGACGCCTTATTCGCCAGGGGTTCCCGAATCCCGAAAACCCCCTTTTCAAAGGGGTCGTCAAGGGAATCGATTTTGTGGAATTCGATCATGTCTCCGTTAACTTTCGGGACATAGACGTTTTTGCCTTCGGCGAGTGCCGCTTTGATGAGCGGGTCGGCATCCAGTTCGGAACCGAAGCTCAGATACGCCAGAAGGCTCCTGGTCTCTTTCCAGTAATGTCTGGTTTTTATTTTCGCGCCGGCCGCAGCTGCTGCGGCTCTGCGGCGATCGTTTTCCAGTGTAGACAGAATGCCCCTGATGGCTTTACGCAGGGAACTCTTCTCGCGTTCCAGGGAGCCGCTGTCATGTAATGGGGGCATAAAAACTCCGGCCTGATATCCGTTTAAGATTCAGGATAACATCGGCCGGAGTCAACAACTACCCGCCGGCAGGTAGTCTGGTGAGTGGTACTGCCTAAACCGCTCCCATAGGAGGCGGTTTCATGTTCAATTCAACCGATCGGATCGGTCGGGCTTCCTACAGATTTACATCCGGGGAAGTGAAGCTGACAGCCGCACCGTTTGTACGAACCGCGACATATCTGCCGCTATCACCTCTGGAGCCGGGCATATCTATATACCAGCCGGCTGAAGAACCGGTTGGATCGGCGATGATGAGTCGGCCGCGGTTGGCAATGAAGGTGAGCTTGACAGGGATGTCCATCGCGATAGCATTCGCGAAAACAGATTCATAGGCCTTGAGTGAAATGGTTTTGACAATTTCCATTTTCAAATTGTTGGTACTCTTGTAAAGCTGAGCGCTCAAGCCTCTGGGAACTCCGGCCGCAGTCGGATTTACATCGTAGTTGAGCCAGAGTAACCATGAATCGCCGAATCCCCAGGATTTGCCCGTGGGTACGGAATCGGCAAGAAATTGGATTCCGACGCCGCCATGACCGTCTTCACCGCCGCCTTCATAGCGCATGGTGAATTCGTAAATCATTGAACCGTTCTGTGGGATAGCCATCCAGGCTTTGGCACGGGGAGCGCCTTCGTCTTGCTGGAAAAGACGGCCGCCGACCAGATTCCATTGTCCTTCGGGGGTGCCGAAAGATAAGTGGCTGTCCGCATAGACCATGCCGGCCGCCAATACGATGACGGCGATGAGAACGAGTGTCCTTTTCATGTTGCCTCCTGATGTCCCGGTTTAAAAGCCGGTAATGGCTATTATACGCCTGTGTAAAAAGAAAAAGGGGAAAAAACACACTCAGGTTACTGGTTTTTTTCATAAATCTGCGTTATTTGACCTCTGATGCCCTCTCGGGGCTCATTGCCCACCCAAACGGGTGCGTGTTAACCTCACGCCCGTGAATACCCAAAGTCCCATTATTCGTTTTGCGTTCAATGTGATTCTATTATTGCTCGGAGCCCTTCTGTTCGCCCTGGGATTCCCCAATTTCATCGCCGACTGGGGCTTTGCGCCATTCGCCTGGATCAGCCTGATCCCTGTGGTGATCCTCGTACGCCGCCTGCCCTGGTGGGCCAGTCCGATCTGGGGCGCCGTCTACGGATATGCCACCTACGCCCTGTTCAATATCTTGCTTGCCCCTTACGCCCCTTAGATTTACTCAATATCTCCCACCATTTATTCCTGCTGGGTTGTTATGGTGTTTCCCCTGCTTACCCTGGTCGATCGTGCCTTCAGCCGGTACGGATGGATGGCCCAGCTTCTGATTTGGATCGCTTTTGACGTGGTGAGAATCAAGGGTTTCATTGGATACGCCTACGGAGTCATCGGTTACAGTCAATATGGCTGGCGTTCTCTAATCGCCATAGCCGACATCTTTGGAGTAATGGGCGTGAGTCTGCTGGTGGCCTATCCCTCGTTTCTCATCGGCGGATATCTGCTGGATTCGGGTTTCGGGGCTGTGGGGAATGGGCTGAAGCCGGCAGCCGGCTGGAAGAAACCCGGCAGGTTCTGGCTGGTTTCCGCCGGTATCTGGGCCGCTCTGATGCTCACCGCCAACGTCTACGGTATAGCATCGAAGGTGGATTATGCGGAAGCCGAAAAGTGGCGACCGGCCCTGGTGCAGCATAACGTCAACACCTGGCTGACGGGAATCGATGCCTGGCGGATTGCTCTGGACGCCCTTCTGGAAGAGAGTGATAAAGCTGTGGCAGAGGATCCGGATGCGCTTATCTGGTCCGAAACCTCCTTTGTCCCGGCTATCGAATGGCATTTGAAATACCGGAAGGACCGTGACCGTGTGGAATTAATCAATACCCTGAAGGGATTCCTGAAAGATAAAGATATCCCTGTCATACTCGGTAATAACGACGCGATACAGGATGCCGGGAAGCGGGTGGAATACAATGCCGTTCTGCTCTTCGACAAGGAAGAGATTGTCGATAAATACCGTAAGATCCATCTGGTGCCCTTCAGCGAGCATTTTCCCTACGCGAAAACATTCCCGAGGCTCATGGCATACATTCAGTCCCAGGGAACGCCCATCTACGGCATGGGAAGTGAATATTCGGTATTCAACCTGGGAAAATGGGATGGGCCTGATGTGAGTCCTCTCATCTGCTTTGAAGATACATTTGGTAACCTGGCGCGTAATTTCGTCCGGGAAGGCGCCGAAGTGCTGGTAAATGTCACCAATGATTCCTGGAGTCCCGAGCCGGCCAGTGCCATCCAGCATCAGAATATGGCCATTTTCCGGGCAGTGGAGAACCGGCGGAGCATGGTGCGGGCCACCACCTCCGGCCTCACCTGCGTTATCGATCCCAATGGAAAAGTCACGGCGAAACTGGATCCTTTCACTCAAGGGTACCTGATTGCCGACGTACCGGTTTATACCGGACGGACCACCATCTATACCCGTTTTGGAGACTGGTTCGAGAAACTTCTGATAATCCTGGTCGTCCCCATGCTCGCCACGGCAGCGGTACTGCAGCTTATGCGAATGGTCCGGCGGCGGAAAGAAATCTCTGATAACGACTCGGGAAAAAGCAGGGGTTCCTCGCACAGGAGCAGAAAATAGGAGAATGCCATGTCCGACAAGGCCATCGACCGTGTCCTGCAAATCATGGACGAAATCAATACGATACCCCGGCAGTCCCTCCATCTGGAAAAAATTCATCCCTGGCTCATGGATTGGGGCCGGAGCCGCGGATTCGACGTGAAAACCGATGATGCTCTGAACATCCTCATTTCCGTTCCGGCAACACCGGGTTATGAGAATGCACCCACTATCGTGCTCCAGGGTCATATGGACATGGTCTGCGAGAAGCGGCCTGATGTGGATCATGATTTCCGGGTGGATCCGATTGTCTCCTGGCGTGATGGCGAGTGGCTCAGAGCCAGGGGTACCAGTCTCGGTGCGGACAATGCCATTGCCCTGGCCATGTTTTTTGAATTGATAACCGATTCCGATGCCGAGCATCCGCCTCTGGAAATTCTCATCACTTCCGATGAGGAAACCGGTCTGGTAGGTGCGATGAATCTGAAACCCGGTTTTCTGAAGGGCACCGTCCTGATGAATCTGGACTCCGAGGATGAGGGAGTTTTCACCATCGGCTGTGCCGGGGGGATGGACACCAACATCTTTCTGCCGGTGGTACGGGAGGCTGTTCCTGCAGACTGCGAGGTAAGAGAGCTCGTAGTCGGGGGTCTTGAGGGCGGTCATTCCGGAATTGAAATTCACGTGGGCAAGGCCAACGCCAATGTACTTCTGGTGAGGGCAATCCGGGAAATCGCCAACGCGATCCCGGAGATTCGAGTCGGAGAACTCTACGGCGGTACTGCTCACAACGCCATACCCCGGGAAGCCCGGGGGACAGTGGCCGTACCTATCGGCCGTCTGGGTGACATGGAGAAGGTCCTTGAGGCTTTCATCGCCACGATGAAGGCGGAGGTTGGTACCGTTGAAAAGAATCTCAAGGCAGCCCTTACTCCTGTCGAGCCGCCTGTATCGGGACTGTTCGCCGCTGCGGACGGGCTGCATATCATCGATGCCCTGCGGCTGATACCTCATGGCGTAAAGGCCATGTCCATCGAGATTGAAGGTGTGGTGGATACCAGTATGAACTTCGCCGTTCTGCGTACTGAGGAAACTCAGGTGAAAGTACTTACCAACCGCCGTAGTGCCGTGATGAGCCGCGGCGCCGATTTTTCCGAAATTATGTTCGGTCTGGCCCGTCTCTACGGCGGTACATATGAAACCGGCAATCAATACCCCCCCTGGGAACCAATGAGCAGCTCGGATGTTCTTGATCGGGGCAGGAGAATCTGGAATGAGCTGTTCAGGGCCGAGCCGGAGGTGGAAGTCACCCATGCAGGTCTGGAATGCGGGGCCATCGGGTCGCACTTCCCCGGGCTGGACATGATTTCCTTCGGACCGACCATCCTTCAGCCTCACTCGCCGGACGAAAGAATGCATATTCCTTCGGTGGGACGGGTACGAACGTTTTTCAGGGAACTGCTGAAGAGCTATAAGGCTTAGGCATCGTAATTCGAAATATCGGGGAGTGGGTACTTGAATATCGAGGTATGCCACTATGCCCGGGGAAACCGATTTGCCGGTTCTCAGACGATCATCTTGTCATGTGCGAATTTGTACCGGTACAGAACTTGACAACTTGACAAATTTAGGCCGGCTAAGTAAAATTCTTCTTATGAAATCATTGGCTGTAGGTGAGTTTAAAACGCATTTCTCAGAGATAATGGAACAAGTTAAGTCCGGAGAAGAGATTATTATCACATATGGCAGGAAGAAGGAAAACATAGCGGTAGTTGTGCCATATGAATCCTACGAGAAAAAAAACAAAATTAAGCTTGGCAGCTTAATCAATAAGAAATGTGTTATCAAAGATAACTTTTCAGTAACCCCCGAAGAATTACTTGGATTATGAATTATCTGATTGATACCAATTATGTCCTTTGGGCACTTTTTGAGCCTGACCGCATTCCGAAAAATATAATTGCCATCTTCGAAAGTGAAAAGGATAGGAAATACGTTTCGCAAATAACGCTCTGGGAGATTTCACTGAAATATTCCATTGGAAAGCTGGAATTTGATAATTCAAATCCAAAGGAAGTGTATGACAATATCATTTCTTCGGGTTTCGAGATTCTCCATCTTGATGACAATCACTTAGTCACATACTTCCAGCTTTCTCAAAAAAACAAGCACAAAGATCCATTTGATCGAATGCTGATCTGGCAAGCCATCAATAACAATTTAACCTTCATCACCGCTGATAAGAAAATAGGGGATTATGTTGCAGATGGATTAAGAATTTAATCGATAGAGGTAATTTCATAGATCCTCGATATCATAGCCGGGACTTGAGCTGCCGGTCAGAACCAGAGATCCCAGAAAAGCTTCAGCACGGTAGCCGCCACAACCGCCAGGAAGAAAGGCCGGATGAATCGGGGCTGATGCCTGATTACCAGGTGGGAACCGATCCATGAACCGGTTGTCTGACCGACGGCCATAACCAGACCCACGAATAGAACCGTCTGACCGGCAATGAGAAAAAACATGAGGGCGCCGAAATTGCTGGCAAAGTTCGAGGGTTTTGTTGCAGCAGTGGCCTGTTTCAGATCCATTCCGGTCAGGGATACCTGGGATACGGTCCAGAAAGATCCTGTTCCGGGGCCGAGGAATCCGTCATAGAACCCGAAGATCCCACCGGCGGCGGGATAGAAAATACCCGATGGGATTCTGGAATGACTTTCCCGGTTCCCAAGGTCTTTATTGACGGCGACATAAATCCACAGAGCCAGCAGGATGAAGGGGAGGGCCCGCTCCAGGAACGAAGCGTCGATCTGACGAGCTGTCCATGCGACTGCTGCTGAGGCCGCCAGGCGCTTTGCCACTCGCGGCCATAGCTTCTTCCA
>DAOVYP010000324.1 GCA_030635565.1 Spirochaeta sp.
CACCTACGCCGCCTCCAAGGCAAAAGAGGAAGGTATGGTCCAGATTGCCAAAATCTTCGAAGAAACCGCCGACCAGGAAAAAGAGCACGCCAAACGTCTCTTCAAATTCATGACCGGCGGCGATTCACCCATCGTTGACGGAGCCGCATTCCCTTTCGGCATGATTGAAACCACCAGTGTGAACCTCGAGAACGGCGCCGCCGGTGAGAATTACGAGTGGACAACCATGTACCCCGAGTTCGCCAAGACCGCCCGGGAAGAGGGGTTCAATGAGTTGGCCGCGGTTTTCGAATCCATCGCCGTCGCCGAGAAGCAGCATGAGAAGCGATATCTCGATCTCAAGAAGAATGTCGATTCCGGGAAGGTGTTTGAGAAAGACTCCGCCGTAGTCTGGCGCTGCATCAACTGCGGTTACATCTTTGAAGGCACCAAACCGCCATTGAAGTGCCCTGCATGTGCCCATCCTCAGTCTTATTTTGAGGTTTTAGGCGAAAACTGGTAAAGGAATTGTACGAGAGTCTGTCTTCAGTCCGAATGCCTTCGAACTGAATCCTTCACTCTCATCCGACACCGCGGCTTGTCCGCGGAGGTCAATTTATCAACCGGTGTTTTGGCATCGGTCTTGATTTATAAGTTTCAGCTACTTATCTTAGGAGGTACGAGAATATGGCAGCCAAGTACGATGTGTACAAGTGCGAAGAGTGCGGCAATGTCGTGATGATATTGAATTTCGGAGGCGGAGCCCTGGTCTGCTGCGGGCAGGATATGATCCATATGGCCGAAAAGACCGCTGATTCCACAACCGAGAAGCATGTTCCCATCATCGAGAAAGTCGAAGGCGGGTTCAATGTCACGGTGGGCAGCACCCTTCATCCCATGCTCGAAAATCATTGGATCCAGTGGATCGAGCTGATTGTGGACGGAAAGCGGATGATGATAGAACTCAAGCCCGGCGATGAGCCGAAAGTGCAGTTCTGCTACTCCTGCGGCGACCCGGAAACCGTTTCCGCCCGTGAATACTGCAACCTCCACGGGTTATGGAGAGGAGAAATCTAAGCAAATGGCAATTTCAAAGACGATGTCCGATGCCCTCAATACGCAGTTCAACAAGGAATTGAATTCCGCCTACCTGTATGAATCCATGGCGGCCGACTTCTACGCCGGGAACCTTCCCGGTTTTGCCGTCTGGATGACCACTCAGGCCGGTGAAGAACGTGTGCATGCCGAGAAGATTCATCATTACCTCACTGAAAACGGCGAACGGGTGTATTATGCGGCAATCCCCGAGCCCCAGGCCGAGTGGAAAAGTCCCCTGGCCGCCATCCAGGGAGCCCTGGCTCATGAGAAGTTCATTACCAAAAGCATCCACGACCTGGTGCGCACCGCCCGCAAGGAAGACGACATCGCTACCGAAACTTTCCTGGGGTGGTACGTCACCGAGCAGATTGAAGAAGAATCGACCGCGCAATCTCTCATCGACAAACTTGAGATGGTCGGCGATAATAGGTTCGGTTTATACCAATTGGACAAAGAAGTCTCCACCCGGCAGCAGGACGCTTAATCTACCCGGGAGGGCATCAACGGAGGTAATGACATGAAAAAATACGTATGTGACGTATGTGGCTACATCCACGAACCTTGTGAAGGAGATGACTACAACCGCATCTCTGCCGGAACCGCTTTCGACGCCTTGCCTGAAGACTGGGTCTGCCCGCTCTGCGGGGCCGAGAAGTCCGAATTCTCGGAAATGGACGAATAGCTCCTTTCAATAGGGACGGACGAGAGACTGCCTTACCGAGGCGGTCTCTTTTTTTGGTCTTGATTTTTTGGGTGACCCCTAGCGAGATTTGGGTGGATTTGACACGAAAATAGTGCTACACTGTTTTCGTGGAGCCGGCTATGAAAAATATTACAATCTCTGTACCTGAAAATGTCGCAAAATGGGCCCGGGTTTATGCCGCGGAACATGAAACCAGCATTTCCCGCATGCTGGGGGATATTCTCAGGGACAAGATGGATACCGAGTCGTCTTATTCTCGATCAATGGAACGGTTTCTCAGCAAAAAACCCATAAAACTCCGGGATAACGGCGAGAGGTATCCCGACAGGGACAAACTTCATGAGCGATAGAGTCTTTGTCGATACAAATATACTTGTTTATTCCAGGGACAATCGTGAACCGGAGAAGCAGTTCAAGGCCCGTGAGGTACTGAATCATCTATGGCGGGAGTGTACGGGTCGTATCAGTACCCAGGTCTGCAGCGAATATTACGTTACTGTTACCGGGAAACTCCACCACAGACTTTCAGAAGAGGAGGCCTGGGAAGATCTCGAAGACCTGGAATCATGGAATCCAATTCCAATCGACATGAAATGCCTCAGGGTCGCCAGACATGTTCAGGCCAGATATAAAATTTCCTGGTGGGATGCCCTCATTATCGCTGCGGCCTCCGTTGGTCAATGTACCACCATCCTGTCGGAAGATCTGAACCCCGGCCGGCAGTACCTCGGTATAACAGTCGTCAATCCTATGAGCTGAAGGTTTTATACAGAATCATCTCAGGCACCGGGCTCCCTCCCCCGGAGCGCCCGCTGGCCCAGCCAGTGGTCCATCAGAACCAGGGCGGCCATCGCCTCCACCACCGGCACGATTCTGGGGCAGATAATCGGGTCGTGGCGGCCTTCGGTGCGGATTTCCACGGTATCGCCGTCGAGGTTACGGGTGGTCTGGGGGACGCTGATGGAGCTGGTGGGCTTCACCGCCGCCCGGAAGATGAGTTCCTGTCCCGTACTGATGCCTCCGATGATTCCTCCGGCATTGTTGCTCAGGAAACCGTCTGAATCCATGGCGTCATTGTGTTCGCTCCCTGTCATGCCGGCGGCGGCGAAACCCGCACCTATTTCGAAGCCGCGAACAGCACCGATGGAGAGAACCGCCTTGCCCAGGTCGGCCTCAAGCTTGTCGAACACCGGATCGCCCAGACCCGGCGGCAGGCCGTTCACCCGGCACTCGATGAGCCCGCCGGCGCTGTCACCCATCTCGATGAGTTCCCGCACCCTCAGCTCCATCTTTTCGGCCGCCGCCATATCACAGGCCCGCATGGGGTTCCTCTCGATTACCCCGGCGTCGAAGCTTGTACACTCGATTCCCGCGGCGGCCTTCACGTATGCCAGAATCACCACGCCTTTTTCCGACAACCATTTACGGGCCACGGCCCCGGCGGCCACACGGGCGGCGGTTTCCCGCCCGGAAGCACGGCCGCTCCTCCGCCAGTCCCGGAATCCGTATTTCTGAAGGTAGGTGTAATCGGCATGCCCCGGGCGGAACTTGTCCACGATTTCCCCGTAGTCCGAGGAGCGGACATTGGTGTTCCGGAGCATCATCGCCATAGGTGTGCCGGTGGTTTTTCCTTCAAACACGCCTGAGAGGAAGGCCACCCTGTCGGCCTCTTTACGGGGGGTGGTGAGGTCGGACTGACCCGGTCTCCGCCGGTCGAGTTCCTTCTGAACATCCGCTTCGCTGATTTCCAGTCCGGGGGGAATCCCATCCGCCACCGCACCCACCGCCACGCCGTGGGATTCACCGAAAGTGCCGACTGTCAGGAAACGTCCAAAGCTGCTACCGGGCATGATATTTCTCCAAAGCGACCAGCAGGCGCTGGG
>DAOVYP010000071.1 GCA_030635565.1 Spirochaeta sp.
ACCGGACCCAGGATGCCGCGGGATGAGAATCCAGATATTCGGTTACCTGGGCGGCATTGGTCGAATGCCGTTCCATCCTCAGAGCCAGAGTTTCCAGCCCCTGGAGGAACATCCATATGTTATCAGGGCTCAGACAGGCTCCGAGATTCCTCAACTGCACCAGCCGCATTCGCAGAACAAAGGCCACAGGTGAGAGATCACCCAGATCGTGAGCATAACGCAGGCCGTGATATCCGGTATCAGGTTCGTTGAATGTGGCAAACTTCGGATCTGTCCAATCGAACTTGCCGGCTGCTGTGACAATTCCTCCCACTGCGGTTCCATGGCCGCCGATCCATTTCGTAAGGGAATGGATTACCACATCGGCTCCATGATCGATGGCATTCAACAAGTAGGGTGTCGTGAACGTGGCATCGACGATGACCGGTACATGAATGTCTTCCGCAACTTTCTTGATTGCATCGAAATCGGGAACTTTGAGTGATGGATTTCCGATGGTTTCGTAGTAGAACGCTCTTGTCTTTCCGTTTGAAGCGGCCTTCCAGGCTGCTATATCGTGGGGATTAACGAAATTGACCTTGATCCCGAACTGGGGAAGTATGTCCTTGAACTGGGTATAGGTGCCTCCGTACAGTTCGGTGGATGCCACGATTTCATCACCTTGTTTTGCAACATTGATGATGCTGTTGAAAATAGCTGCGGTGCCGGAAGACAGAGCCAGGGCGCCACTACCTCCCTCAAGGGCCGCCAGACGTGCTTCGAGAACATCCTGTGTGGGGTTATTGAGCCTGGTGTAGATATGACCGAGCTCTTTGAGAGCAAAAAGATCGGCGGCATGGCCGGTATCCCTGAAATTATATGCGGTGGTTCTGTGAATCGGGACGGCTCTGACGGAATTCTCAGGACCCCATCCTTCATGAATCGCAGTTGTTGAAAAACCCATTAAATCTCCTCCTCCTGATAAAGCCATGTACTCAGATAACGTTCACCCGTGTCACATCCTACAGTGACGATGGTTTTCCCCTTATTATCATTCAAAGCGGCCAGTTTCATTGCCGCAGCCACATTTCCACCGGCGGAAATACCGAGGAAAATTCCTTCTTCTTTTGCCAGTATTCTTGCGGTTCTGCCGGCTTCATCGGCGCTGACGGTTATGATTTCATCAATCAGGTTGATATCCATCACACCGGGAATGAAACCGGCTCCTATGCCCTGAATCTTGTGCGGACCGGCCGGTCGGCCTGAAAGTACCGCTGATGATTCCGGCTCCACGGCCACAGCTTTAACAGCCGGTTTTTGCTTCTTCAGATATCGCGATACTCCGGTGAATGTACCCCCCGTACCCACTCCGGCGACGAATACATCGATTTTCCCATTCAGATCCCGCCAGATCTCAGGCCCGGTGGTGGCTTCATGGAAAGCCGGATTCACCGGATTATCGAACTGCTTCAGACTTAAGGCGCCGGGTATTTCCTCGACGAGTTCTTCCGCCCTGCGTATAGCTCCGCTCATGCCATCATGGGCCGGAGTCAGATGCAGTGTTGCCCCCAACGCCGTAAGGATGCGGCGGCGTTCGATACTCATGGACTCGGGCATGGTCAGGGCAAGTCTATAACCCCTCTGAGCGCAGATGTATGCCAGCGCGATACCAGTGTTACCGCTGGTAGGCTCGACTATGAGAGAGTCGGATCCCAGAAGACCCTTCTCCTCCGCATCCAGTATCATCGCCAGCCCGAGACGGTCTTTGACGCTGCCCATCGGGTTGGAAGATTCAAGCTTGAGAAAAATCGTGGCTCTGCCGCTTCCAGAAAGCTTATTGAGCCTGACCAGCGGAGTGTTACCGATTAATTCTGTCACGTTATTGGCTATCATGATGAATCCCCCGGAAAGTTGATAATGTCGAGTGTAATGATCGTCTTTAATCTTTACAAGAGTAGTATTAAAAAATCGCCACATTTGGAAGAGATAAAGTACAGGGCATTACCTGAAGGTATATTTTCCGGGATTCGGCGACTATTACTGCGCTGTAAGCCCTCTGACACGGAAATCTCACCATCAATTCACCAATGCTTTCATTTTGAGTGCCAAACACAAACTCCATGCTCTGCATGTGGTGATCGATTCTTTATTTGAGGTTTCTGTAAATATTCCAGGTGCTCGCAATCAGGGTTTCAGGATCACTCCGGGTGGCTTCCCAGCCCAGGAGACTTTTTGCCAGAGTTGAAGTTGCTACCAGATTGGCAGGATCTCCCGGGCGCCTTGGTCCGACCCTGTTGGGAAACTCGACACCCGAAATACGGATGGCTTCCCGCACCATATGGGCCACGCTGATTCCTGAATCGCTTCCCAGATTCACCTTGATGCTATGGTTCTCCCGGCACAGGTAGTCCATCGCAAGAACATGGGCATCCGCCAGGTCGCTGACATGAACATAATCCCTGATACATGTGCCGTCAGGTGTATCATAGTCATCACCATGGATTATGACTTCATCCCTGATTCCCGCTGCGGCTTCCATCAGAATCGGCAGAAGGTTCTGGGGATCTTTTTCAGGCTCGGTTACCCGGCCGTCAAAATCATATCCGGCGGCATTGAAATATCTGAGTGACGCCGATTTGAGCCCTTTGAGACGGTCATACCAATCCAGCAGGTTCTCGATTTCCAGCTTCGTATAGCCGTAGAAGTTCTCCGGTTCCCTGGGATGATCCTCATTAATCGGCAGCCGGACCGGTTCACCGAAAATGGCTGCTGAAGAAGAGAATACCAGGGGAGCCGAGTCCGCTTCCGTCATGGCGTTGAGGAGATTGATGGTTCCACTGATATTATTGACAGCAAATTTTCCCGGATCAATCATCGATTCGCCGGCGGCCTTGAATGCAGCCAGGTGTACAACTCCGTCCCAACCTGGAGATAATACTTTCTCGAGGAAAGATTTATCCATGATGTCGCCTTCGAAAACTTTGGCGCTTCCGGGAAAATTCACACGGCTGCCGGTCGAGAAATTATCAAGTACAGCCACAGTGTCTCCCCGGTCGGCGAATGCATGGCAAACATGACTGCCTATGTAGCCGGCACCGCCGACGACGAGAATTTTCATATAAGACTCCTCCGTTATAAAAACGTTACCATTTCGTTCGGGAACGTGGGAATACATTCTGCGCTTGCGCAAGGTACATCTCTTCGCCATATTCAAAGCATATGATTCGACAATCAGGAGGAACCGTCATGGCAGAATTCAAATACAATTTTCAAATCCCAACCCTTGGCCCCTGCAAAGTCCACTCTCCCAAACCATACTCGACGAAATACGGAGACGCCATCGCCAATTACACCCGGAACGATCAATACATACTGCGGTCCAATACCACCGACGCTTCCACCGTCGGCCCCGACTACGATCCGGCCTGGATGCTCGAAGAAGCCGGCCCCCGGGAAAAAATCTATTTCGCCCCCAACCATGTGCATGCCGCAATCGTCACTTGCGGTGGGCTTTGCCCGGGTTTGAACGATGTCATCCGTGCCATCACCCGGACTCTCTGGTATTTCTACGGTATAGAGCGGATCAGCGGGATTCGTTACGGATATCGGGGATTCCGGTCGGATTTCAACTTCACCCCCATACAGCTCAACCCCGATATCGTGGATGATATACACAATCTGGGAGGCTCAATGCTGGGTTCTTCCCGGGGTTATGGCGATGTCGAGCCTATTGTGGATGCCCTGGAGCGGATGAATATCAATGTGCTGTTCACTATCGGAGGTGATGGAACACAGAAAGGAAGTCTTGAAATCTCCGAGGAAATCGCGAAACGGGGTCTCAAGATCGCCTGTGTCGGCATTCCGAAAACCATCGATAACGATATTATGTTCGTTCAGAAATCGTTCGGTTTCGATACTGCCGTGGCCAAAGCCGTGGAAGCCGTAGGCGCCGCACATGTGGAAGCCAAGAGCGCTCCCGACGGCATCGGCCTGGTGAAAGTCATGGGCCGGGATTCGGGATTCATCGCTGCTCATACCACATTGTCAACCAGTGATGTGAATTTCTGTCTCATCCCGGAGATCCCTTTCTCCCTCGAAGGGGAAAACGGATTGTTGAAAAGCCTGGAGCGGAGACTGGACAAACGCAAGCACGCGGTCATTCTGGTTGCCGAGGGGGCGGGGCAGGAATTGCTCAAATCAGGTAAGGACGGGGAAGATGATTCAGGGAACAAGTCTTACGGAAATATCGGCTTGTATCTGAAAGATGCCATCCAAAAATACCTCACCGGGAAAGGACGTGAGGCTAACATCAAATACATCGATCCGAGCTATATTATTCGAGCTACACCGGCCAATCCGGTAGATTCTCATTACTGTGCACGTCTTGGGGCCAATGCGGTTCATACAGCCATGACCGGACGTACCGGCTGCATCATCGGGCAGTGGAGCAATTCTCTGGTACACGTTCCGATTCAGATGGCCACCTTCAAACGAAAACAGGTGAACAACGAGGGACGGCTATGGCGGGACGTCCTGGAATCCACCCGTCAGCCGATTTCCATGGTGGGATGAATTCCGGATTCTGCTGACCTCCGGCACGCCGGTAATTATTCCTCTTTTAATCCGTATCCGTTACCTTCCCGGATAATCGTATCACGGATGATTTTCTCAGCTTGCTCGGTCATACGGGCTGCACGGTGACGCAGCCGCTCTCCGGAATTGTGAAAATTACGGGGATGCATCGGTTCTCCCACCACCAATTTAATACCTGGCGGCCACCATGGCAGAAAACGGTGAATCTGTCTTTTAAGAAGTATTTCCGTGAGTGGTATCAGTGGTACATCATGAAGACATGCGAACCAGGCCGCACCGATCATGAATCCTTCGGGTCTCTGGTTTCGTGGTTTCAGAACTCCTTCAGGGAAGAAATGGACCAATTCACCATTGTTCAGGCATCTCCGAACGGTTGCTGCAATCGCCATTGGATGGTCTTCAGGGATTCCCATAACCCCCATTATCCAGTTGAACCATCCGGCATCCGGCCGAAGTATATTGGCCTCCTCCGCTGTGAATCTGACCAATCGTGGCCAGGCTGCGTGCCAGACAAAAAACCACTCGAAATAGATGCAGTGATTCATGATAGAGACGGTCGCCCCCGAAGCTTTCAGGCGGCCCTGCCCGGACACCCGCAGTCGATAGAGGGGAATAAACGTCATCCACAGGAAAGGATAGAATAAATAAGAACCGACTATTCTCAGCCGACGGCGGAACAACGATTCCCTTATCAGTGGACGGTACGACCTTTCCATAAATACCCCCGGCCTTTTTTGGACAGAAAAATTGAATGAACTGATAGAATGATGGCCCAGATGAAGTGCACGGGATACAGAAAAGTAGTGTACCAGGGTAGTCTGCGGTCCATCATCGTGATGCCCCAGGCTGCAAGAACCAATAGAATCCCGATTCCCAGAAGCCGGGATAAGGGATTGCCTGTAAACGCCCCGGTGATGGCCAGGGGGATAGGCAACAGCAGTAATACGATCATGACGAAGCTCATAAAGATGAACGGATAAATCTTATTATCGAAATACTCGTACAATACACGCATGATTCCCATCCGGGCATGCTGCATCGAATCGTACATGTTCCCCGAGATATGTTTCTTGGCATCCAGGAATACCTGGCTGAAACCCTTGCCTTTCAGGTATCTGGCCATCTGTATGTCCTCATTAATCTTGTTTCTCACCGGTTGAAAGCCTCCGGTTTCATCCAAAACCCGGGAACGGACGCAGAAATACTGTCCGATTGCATGAGAGAACATGTAGGTTTTACTATGGCGAAACAACCAGAGAGGCAGGAGAAAAGATGTGGCCAGGTACATCACCGGGAAGAGCAGGTATTCCATTTTTTCAGGTGTTGTATGCATGGGATACCCTGAGAGAAAATCCACTTTATGGTGCTCCATATTCGTCACGGTCCATGTGATCAGATCAGGGCCGGGTCTCATATCGGCATCGATGAATAGAAGGATCTCCCCGGCGGCAGCTTCGGTGAGCTGCTGCATGGCATACGGCTTCCCCTTCCACCCGTCGGGAAGATTGCGTCCCTTGAGGATCCGGAATCTGCTTCTGTCCTCAGAAAAGTGCCGGATAACCTCCCAGGTATTATCATCCGAATTGTCATCAATGACGATCACTTCGTAATTTTTGTAATCCTGCTCAGTGAGACACTCCAGTGTCGGGCCGATCCTGGCCGCTTCGTTCCTGGCCGGAATCAGGACTGAAACCATCGGGCCATCGGTACATGTCGATTTCCGGGATACGGTGCGCAGGTATATGATATTGGCCAGTGTGAAAATAAGCATATAAATACCGGTGGTTATCACCAACCATGCATATACGGTTCCGGTCAAAGTGAGTCCTCCCACAGATACTCCAACATACCAGCGGCGAATACATTCCCGGGATACTGCAGAGAAGCCTCACTGAACCATGAGGCGGCTTCTTCATCACGCCCTTCCATAAACGCAGCCATGGCGAAACCGCCGTATATATTGAAAATATTCTCCCTGCCCATTTCTCCGCTTCTGAGTATTTCACGATACAGAGTTCGGGCTTTCTCGGGATTTCCGCCATAACTTGAAGGCGAATAGGCGAGTCGGGAGGCCTCCTGTATCAGGGCTTTTATATGGCCGGGATCCAGTTCCAGGGCTGTTTTTACATGTTTTCTGGCCTTGGGTCCGATGGACAGTGCCTGGAAGGCATTGCCGAGGAATATCATCTGACCGAGAATTTCCCCATAAAGACTGTGTGACTCGGCCCCCGGGACCAGCTTAAGATATGCCTCGGCGGCGGTCCGGGCTTTAGTATATGCCTCGAGAGCAGCAATACGATCTTCATAATATTTCCGAAGTGTAAGGTACTTGCCGTTTCGTAAATCTTCGGCATAGGCCATCATCTTTTCACGGGTTTTAATGGCTTGATAATACCTTCCGAGATAGTAGTATGTGATGGCTTCGGCCCGTATCGCTTCTGATTCAGCTGTAATTTCGCCTGCAATCCTGATCAGGGTGGACTGATGCAGGCTCCGAATTTCCGGTTCCGCTAGAGTGTGGTTGTAAACGGCGTCCCTGAGCGGGGCTACGATGGAATCCGCAGTGGAAATCTCATCTCCTTCCGCAAATTGTGCTGCAGTAAGTGAGAGATTCAATGCGAATACCAGACCCAGGAAGCCCAGGGGCAGGGTGCCTCGGATGGTTCGTTGCATATGTTGTTGTCAATCCTTTCAAGTTCGGACGCGAGAAGGATGTTAGCACGGAGGGAAAGGCTTGTCTCGTTGATGGAGACAATCCGAGTTATTTTATTCCAAGTATTGAGGCGAAGGCCTGTAGAGCACCGTCTTTTGAACTTCCGTCAAGGACGGATCTGGTAAGAACCTTGCCAAGTTGTACACCTTCCTGGTCAAATGAATTCAGATTCCAGCAGAAACCCTGGAACATCACCTTGTTTTCGAAATGGGCCAGGAGGGCACCGAGTACCCGGGCATCGAGCCGGTCGGCGCTCAGGAGTGTGCTGGGTCTCATACCGTCGAAATTCTTGTTGGGATTTTCATTATGGCTTCCCTTGGCGAAAGCGATAATCTGTGCAACCAGATTGGCATTGAGCTTTGTCTGGCTTGTGGATCCGTCAGTTTCAACATCTTCGCCTGCCTGAGACTGCCGGAAACCGACAAATTGAAGAGGTACAACGTCGGTACCCTGATGCAGCAGCTGGTAAAAGGAATGCTGACCGTTGGTTCCGGGCTCTCCGAAAACGATGGGGCCGGTGGGATATGAGACCGCCTCTCCCCGGCGGTTGACGCTCTTACCGTTGGATTCCATGTCCAGTTGCTGTAGATGGGCCGGGAAACGGGAAAGTGCCTGGCTGTAGGGTAGTACGGCGGTGGCCGGCAGACCCAGGACATTCCTGTTGAAAACACCAATCAGGGCGTCGAGCAGGGAGGCATTCTTAAGGATATCCGGTTCCACAGCTGATTTGTCGGCTTCATTTGCACCGGTGAGCAGGTCATTGAAGATCGAGGGTCCAAGGGCCAGTGAGAGTACAGCACCTCCCACAGCGCTTGTGGAGGAATATCGGCCCCCGATATAGTCATCAATGTAAAATGAGTCCAGAACGGTTGACGATCCTGCCAGCGGACTTGTTTTACTAGTGACAGCGATGATGTGACCCGACGGGTCGTACCCCGGGACGCCCGCAGCTTTCATTTTCGCAATTATCAGATCTCTGTTGGCCAGGGTTTCCTGGGTCGTGCCGCTCTTGGACACGAGGATGAATAACGTTGTTTCCGGGTTGATGAGGGAAATGACGTCGGCAGCGTCGTCGGGATCGATGTTGGAGACAAAAAAGGCTTTCATCTTCGGGGCATGAATCTGTTTCAGAGCCAGATAGAGAGCCCGGGGACCGAGATCTGAACCGCCGATACCGATTTGAACAACCGTGTCGAAAACCTTGCCGGTGGATCCAGTGATGGTTCCCGAATGCACTTTTTCGACAAAATCCCTGACCCGGGTATTCTGCTCGGTGTAGAAAGAACGTAGATTCTTACCATTTTCGACAACATCTTCTCCCACCTGTCCCCGGGTGAGCTGGTGGAG
>DAOVYP010000554.1 GCA_030635565.1 Spirochaeta sp.
GTGACAAGCACCAAATCTTTTTTCCAGTCAACAAGTATCGCGGCCAGTATTTCCCTGGTCGTGGTTTTACCGTTACTTCCGGTAATTCCGACAACTTTGAGATCAGGTAATTCGAGTCGGTATCGTCTTGCCAGTTTCTGCAAAGCGGCCAGGGGATCGGCTACAGTAATCAATGCCTTCCCTTTCGGAGGTTCCGGAAGTTCCTTCACCTCATCCGCCAGAACAACTTCGGCGCCGGATTTCCAGGCCGGGGCCGCAAACAGACTTCCATCGGTTTTTTCACCCTGAAGGGCAACGTACAGGTCTCCAGGCCTGCAAAGCCTGGAATCCGCCTTGCCCCGGAGAATTTCCGCTCCCGGATTTCCCGCAAGACGCCCACCGATAAGATCCGCGGCCCTGGCGGCATTCACTGTGTAACCTCGGTATTATCGGGAAACCTGACCTGCAGGATATTCTCCGGATCGGCCTCCGCAAGATTCAGCGATTCTTCCCCAACCTGATAAATCCGGGCCGGAGCGTTGTAAACGGCGATCCCGGCGAGAATCCGCTTATTTTCTTCAAGCTTGTCCAGCTGAACAGCTTCCAGATCGTCCAATTCCTCGATTGCCACGGCATAACGATATCCCTGCAGTACCTGCAGCATCATAAGAAGTGGAATACTGACCAGCACCAATGAGATAAGTATCCGCCTCATACGATTGCCTCAGAAGGAATATTTTCGATTACACGGAACTTGGCGCTTCGAGAAGGCGGATTCGATCGGCATTCTTCCTCGGTCGGAACCAGAGGCTTTCGGGTCAGCACGTTATATGTCCCGCCGAACCGCAGATCCAGCGCACGAAAAGCCTTTTTAACCAATCGGTCCTCCAGCGAATGAAAACTGATAATTCCAAGGCGGCCACCGGGCGCCAAAAGGCCGGGCGCGGTATCCAACAGGCGGGATAGCCTGTCCAATTCACCATTCACTGCGATACGCAGTGCCTGAAAGGTTCTCGTTGCCGCATGGATTCTTCCGTGGCGGGATTTGGCAGGAACGGCATTTACTACAATCTCCGCCAGCCTCGAAGAATCATTAATCGGTGATTTTTTACGCTCCTCGACGATCCGTCTGGCGATTCTGCGGCTGAATCGCTCTTCACCGTATGTATAGATGAGATTGGCAAGATCTTCTTCTCTGAGGGTGTTCACAAGTTCCGAAGCGTCACTATCTCCATCCTGCTCAAGACGCATATCAAGTGGTTCACCCGATTTAAAAGAGAAACCTCGACCGCTGCCGTCATAGTGAAAAGTTGAAATTCCCAGATCCATCAGAATAAGATCCGGAAACGCCCCGTCCCATTCGGTCAGTACTTCATCAGTCCAACCGGTTATGAGTTCGAACCGGTCTCTCCATAAGCTGAGCCTTTCGGCGGCACGTTGACACATGACGGTATCAGCATCGATACCGATAACCCGGCATTCGGGGTATGACTCCAGGAAACGAAGGGCATGCCCGCCTTCGCCGAGGGTTCCGTCGACAATCAGTGCATCCGGCCGTGATGGAACGAGGTATTTCATCACCTCTTCCGGCATTACGGAAACATGTATGGGAATCACGAGGCCGCCCCCGAGCCGCCGAAGCCCTCCCAGGTCTGCTTAACCTCGGCGGAACGTTCCTCTTCGAAACGATCGTAGACGACCTCGTCCCATATTTCCAGGCGTTCACCCATTCCGAGCAGGTAGCAATCCCTGTTGAGGCCCATCGACTTCATCAGGGAAGGCGAAAGCTTGACCCGCCCCGCCTTGTCCACCGAAACATCTTCGGCAGGTGATATGAACCTGCGAAGGACATCCTGGGTGTTGAGTGAGAAAACTGAGGCATCTTCGACAAGTTGCCCGGAGACTCGTTCCCA
>DAOVYP010000367.1 GCA_030635565.1 Spirochaeta sp.
AAACCAGTCTATAATTCCTGTTGTTACTTTTCTACATCTTTTCTACATTTTTTACCGGCGTAACAGTAATTTTTATCTCACCGAATGCACCATTTGAAACCGACGTCGCCCTGATTATGACAGGATTAGCCGCCGCCAAACCTGTCACCATGCCATCATCGTCTACTGAGGCGCATTGTCCTGAAGACCATACCAGTCTACTACCGCTCGCCTCTAACGGAAGTATCCCGGCCTCAAGTTGGAGCAAACCCCCGACGGGTATCGGATTTACATTATATTCACTTTCCTGGTCAATATATATTACTATTTCACTAACCGGTATGCCCGGGAAAACAGGGCATCCCGACATAATCAAAGCGGCAAGGGGCAGCAGGAAGAAGGGGCATCTTCGTGACATACTGAGACCTCCCTGGGGGGTATGCCATGTTAATGGACCTTCAACCCATTTGTCAAATATTAATTTTTCCCTATCTCAAATATTCAGATATGTCCCGATCGCCCCTGCAAGAGTCTCGAAAGTCCCTCGCCGTTTCTCATCATCGTTTTCCAGCAATGTCACCCGGAATCCCGGAAGTTCGGTGCAGAATCCACTCAGGGGCACCGTGCAGATACCGGTAGCTCCCAGCAACCAGTAGACAAAGCGTTTGTCCGGTGCGACATTGGCGGTAATCTCAGTCACTTTTTCAGCAACTGCCGCATTGGATATCGGGGGAAGTGGGCCGCCATCGGGAAGATCGGAGTTGAACACGACGGTCAGATAAAATGCTCCGCCGGGTTTCACGACGGTAATCCCGGGAACTTCTGAAAGGATGGTAACCGCTTCATCGGCACGTTTTGAAAACATGGCGGCCCTGTGTTTCAGATGTCCGGGATACCGGGAGTCGGAAAAAACCCGGGGAATCGCCATCTGAGGCAGGGTAGTGGAGCAGACCTCAAGCCGTTTGGCCTCCAGAAGGCTGGTGATATACCGGTTGAAGACATCATCCTTGTCCTGATTGAACACTTCCATCCAGCCGCAACGGGCGCCGGGCCAGGGAAATTCCTTGGAGATGCTCCGCAGGGCGATGCCCGGGGTATCGCCGATCACTTCGCTCAAAGATGCGGTTTTATTTTCCGGGTACACGATGTTGGTATAAGTTTCATCACAAAGGACGAAGAGGTCGTGTTCCCTGGCGATATTGACGATTTCCGCAAGGGTGGAGCGGGGGTAGATGGTTCCGGTGGGATTGTCCGGATTGATGAGTAATATCCCTGCGATCGAGTCGTTGTATTTCACTTTCAGTCGGATATCTTCCAGGTCGGGCTGCCAGCCGTTATTCGGATCGAGCCTGGAGGTGAGATGCTCATAGCCCGAATGTGATGCTTCTGCCGAGGAAAGGGAGGAGTAGGCGGGAGAAGGTCCAAGGATGCGGGCTTCCCGCCTGAGATGGGCAAAAAGCGTCGATACCGCGTCTCCCAGACCGTTGAAAAAGAGGATATCATCGGGGCCGATTTGAGCACCGCCCCGGGTGTTCACCATGTCGGCCAGATATGCCCTGGTTTCCGGGTCTCCTGCCGTAGCGGTATAGGCATAGCTGAAATTCTCACTCACCAGAGAGCTGATAATCTCTTTGATCCAGTCGGCCATGGGTTCGCCCTTCTGAATAGGATCGCCAATGTTCTCCCAAATGATTCTGGTTCCCAGTTTTTCCAGGACGTGGGCGGTCTGAACAATTTCCCTTATCTCGTACCGGAGCTGGCCGGCCCCTGTATGAACGATATTTCTTCTCATGGAAAAGACCGTAACCTTTCTTTTTGAACGGGGTCAATACCCCGGTAATATCGACACTTTCGCAGCGGCGTCCCAGGGAATGCCGCCGCTGTCGAATGCCGGCAGATCCATGTTGACGTCCATCGTCCCCGTTATGTGAATATCCGTATTATCCGAGCCTGTCAGCAGGCTCCAGGCCGATCGTCCGGTCTCGGCGAAATCGACATGGGCCCTGACATTCATGACGACGGTTTTCCCAGACGGAATCCATGCACCGTTCTCCGTACCGACGACACCCCATTCCCTGCCTCCCACTGATAAACGGCCTTCCGCCGTATTGATGGTGAGTGCATATCCGTTGGGGTTCTCCACGTTCATGATGAGAATCAGCTCGGCTCCGGTGAGATTGATCCGTTCCACCTTCATGCTCACCGGCCGGACGATGGGCGGCCTCAGTATGGGAATCTCCCCGCTGCCGCTGATATCCAGCCTTGCCGTTCCCATGTAAGGGAGTGTGATTTCGAGTCCCAGCCCGAGATCAACGGGAATTATGTCATCTGAAATCATCGATGTACCCACCGCCGCAAGCTCACGGAATCCGATATCAACAGGTATCGGGATGATTGATTTTCCCTCGGCTCTCAGGGAGACCGGCTCTTCCCGCCGGCCGTCAACCACGGTTTGTGCTGAAACGGTCAGGCGGTAATCATAGGCACTCAGGGTGATACCGGTGGAATTGGGATTGTCGATTTCGACGTTCACCTGCAGGGACACTGATGAAAAATCGGCCCGGATGAGTTCCACCGATTCTATACGGGCTTCGGGAGTCAGGAAAAAGTCGCCGAATTCAGCGCAGCCGGTGATGATGAGAACCGCCGGACTTACGAGAATTAGAATGATGATTAGTCTAATGAATGTCTTCATGTGTCCAGTATAAAGTCAAAAACCGCCTCAATGAGACGGCTTTAAGTCGGATTACCTTCTTGCTTTTAGAGTGTTCCCCACCTTGTCACACTTTTATCAAAACCCCATTAATTTCCATTTCAAGCAGAATCAACACTTTTCCAGAGTCAAATGAGGGGCATTAGCGGGTTTTGTGACAAGGTGGGGAACACTCATTTTTACTTTCGGATATTCGTCTGAATTGCCGACTTTATCCGATGGCCGCCTGGCCGGTTTCGCCGCTGCGGATTCGAACAGCCTGCTCGATAGGCAGGACGAAAATTTTCCCGTCGCCGATCTCACCGGTACGGGCACCGGCCACGATAGCGTCGATGGTTTTCTGTACGAATGGCTCGCTCACGGCAATCTCGACACGTACCTTCTTGAGAAGGTTCACTTCAATATCGACACCGCGGTAGGTTTCGGTGTAGCCCATCTGCTGACCGCAACCCATGGCGTTGGTTATGGAAATCTTGAAAATCTCCTGCTTGTACAATTCCTGTTTGACGCTGTTCAGCACTTCGGGCTGGATGTAAGCAATAATTAATTTCATACTTCTATTCTCCTTACATGTTCTGGAAGATCTGGAAACCGGCATAGGCTTCGGTTCCGTGTTCGTCGATAT
>DAOVYP010000478.1 GCA_030635565.1 Spirochaeta sp.
AGCGTATGACGGCATCGAGCAGGGGCTGAACACCCTTGTTCTTATATGCACTGCCGACATAAACGGGTACCAGCTCGTTGGCCAATGTTCCTTTTCGGACGGCTTTGTGAAGAAGCTCCTCGGGAATGTCCTCGCCTTCCATCAACTTTTCCATCAGCTCATCATCGAACATGGAAACGGCTTCCAGCATGATTTCACGCTTCTCGGCTGCCTCGGCAGCAAGTTCAGAGGGTATCTCAGCCTCTCGTACAGCATAATTCTCATCACCGTCGAAATACAGGGCCGTCATTGTTACCAGATCAATAACACCTTGATGCTTCTCTTCCAATCCGATGGGTACCTGCATCATAACGGGGTTCAGTCCGAGTTTTTCTTCAAGCTGATCCCGAACCTTATACGGGTTGGCACCGACCCGGTCGGTTTTATTGACAAAGGCCACCCGGGGAACGCCATATCGCTTGAGTTGACGATCAACGGTAATGGACTGGCTCTGTACACCACCCACAGAGCAGAGGACGAGAATCGCTCCGTCCAGGACCCGAAGGGCACGTTCCACCTCTATAGTGAAGTCAACATGTCCCGGGGTGTCGATGATGTTGATCGGGTGATCTTTCCACGTCACATTTGTTGCTGCCGATGCGATTGTGATTCCCCGTTCCTTTTCAAGCTCCATGGAGTCCATGGTTGCGCCGACGCCGTCTTTACCACGAACTTCGTGAATAGTATGGATCTTCCGGCAGAAGAACAGGATCCGTTCGGTTAATGTTGTTTTACCTGAGTCGATGTGTGCGCTGATTCCGAGATTGCGCATCTGTTCGATATCAAGACTCATGAGTTCCTACCTCAATATATTTCCCGGCAAATGCGGGGGGTTTTTCGATTTAAATATTTACCAATAAGGGGGTTGTACCAAGAAGTCGCCGTAGTATATCTAAGAGGTCCCTTTTGGTCCATACCCCGGTGACTCTCTTGATTGCCCGACACAGGACACGTTATCCTTCGGCATGGAAAAGCTCTTCCTTTCATACAATCAAATTCACCAGACCGTGAAGGACATCGCCGGCCAGATCGAAGCCGACGGGTATATTTTCGACTTTATAATTGCTATCGGAACCGGGGGCTTCATCCCCGCCCGGATGCTGAAGACGTTTATAAACCGTCCCATTGTAACCGTCGGAATGGCCTATTACGACCTGGACAGCAACAAGATGGAAGCGCCTGTTGTCACCCAGTGGCTGGATGATCCGGTGAACCAGATCAAGGGAAGAAAAATCCTGTTGGTGGACGAGGTGGACGACACCCGCAGCACCATAGGCTTCTGCCTTGAACGACTATTACGCCACGACCCGAAAGAGATTGCCGTTGCGGTGCTCCATGACAAAGACAAACCCAAGAGCAGGGAGATTCCATCGGAGGTGAAACGATATTACCGCGGCCTGAAATTGGATGACCGATGGATCTGCTATCCCTGGGACGCCGACGACATCTGGGAACAGGACCGGCAGGCGGTCTGGTCGGATCCTCCTGAAAAAGGCAAAGGGTGAACCATGGAGCTTATATGTCTGGATCTTGAAGGAGTTCTGGTTCCTGAAATCTGGATCGCTGTTGCTGATAAAACCGGCATCAAAGAACTGCGTCTCACTACGAGAGACATCAGTGATTACGACGAACTCATGAATTATCGTCTGGGAATCCTGGATCGGGAAGGGATACTGCTGAAGGACATTCAGGAGATTATCGACACCCTGGAGCCTCTGGAAGGCGCATATGATTTCACCACGCGGCTCCGGGAAGTAGCCCAACTCGTCATCCTCTCGGATACCTTCGAGCAATTCGCGGCCCCGCTGTTGAGAAAACTTGCGCTGCCCACCCTCTTCTGCAACACGCTAGTTGTCGAGGATAACGGCCGAATTGCCGGCTACAGGCTCAGGCAGGTTGATGGTAAACGGAAAGCCGTGGAGGCATTCCGGTCCATGGGACTGCGGGTTTTCGCCGCAGGCGATTCATATAACGATATCTCTATGCTGAAGGCCGCCCATCAGGCCATGCTGTTCCGCGCTCCGGAATCCATTAAAGAGGAATTTCCGGCATTTTCCGCCGCTGAAACCCATGATGAGCTGCTCTCGGGGATTTCGAATTTTCTGAATACTCGCCCGGTGACAATGAATGGTATCATACCCCAGGGCAGAGCCCTGGACCCGGAGTCGCTCAAGTGACTCCCTGTTCCGCGGCAGAGCCGCGGGGTATGAAACCATGCTTTCCCTGCGCTCATTCGGATCAAGGGTCGTACCGGAGGTGAGAGCCGAGGAACGAGCAAGGTTGCATGGGCGAGCAGTTGGCGCAGCCAACGACCAGCCCCCGACAAAATGAACAAGTTCACTTCTCTCATTTCGCTTGACAATCATC
>DAOVYP010000299.1 GCA_030635565.1 Spirochaeta sp.
CGGGTGGGAACCATCAGCTCCCGGACGAGAACATCTTTTCCGGGCAAGGGTCC
This sequence comes from Spirochaeta sp., assembly GCA_030635565.1. Lineage (GTDB taxonomy): Bacteria > Spirochaetota > Spirochaetia > DSM-2461 > DSM-2461 > UBA2779. Next base: position 54 of record DAOVYP010000299.1, read on the forward strand.
CATCGGCAGAACGTCAACGGTGATTCCCGAACGCCGGGCGAAGCGGGCCGCCTCTTCCAGGCTGCCGTCGGTGGAACGTCCATCGCTCACCAGCACGATCCGTCTCTCACTTTCTCCCGACAGGGATGCCGGGGAAAGGGACGACGACGCCGCGTAGATACCTTCGGCCAGGCGCGAGCGGCCGCCATCGTGCCGGGCGCCGACTTCGAAGCGTGCGCCTCCCGGCCGGAGGGGTATTTCGGTGACGGCGGCGGATGACACGGTTACCAGGCCCGCCGAATCGTCCCCCCTCATGCCGCTGAGAAAACCATTGATTATCGCCAGGCCGTCTTCGGCACCCCGGGATCCCATGCTGTCCGAGACATCCAGAACAAACATCGTCTCCACCTTGTCCGAAGGGGCGGTAATTCCGGGACCCGCGGCCGCCATAGCCAGCAGGAAGACAACAATCATCCGAAGAATCACGACAGCCCGCCGCCGCCGGGACATCGAAACTTCACCCGAAAAAAACCGCGGGAGAACCGGTACAAGAGGAACCGCGAACAGGAGAAACAGCAGCCATGGGCGGAGGGAAGAAACAGCTGGTATCAAGTACCCCTCCAATTCCGGGACTGAAGTCCCCATTCTGCGCAGATCGACAACAGCACCAGGATCAGCAGGAGAGCCGTCAGCGGCCCGGATTTTCTCCGCGGCTTCTCTTTTCGCCCCATCGCGGGAGAAACAGGCTCTGGTTCCGGCCCCGACTCCCATCTGGGCCGCAAGTCCGATTCACCGGCATCCAGCAGATTCACCCCTGTTTCGGCTTTACTGCCTCCGCTCCAGGCCGTCCAGAACCCGACTTTGTCCAGCCGCTCCACCTCCGCCGCATCTTCAACACCACCGTTGAACTCCCGGCCGCCCGGGCCGCTTACCTCCCATTCTCCTCCCGTAAACTCCGGGGGCAATAACCATCCCTCCCCGGCCCGCAGGATATCGGCGGCACCGTCCATAGCTCCGGGGACCAGCCATGAAATCGCTCCGGAAACCAGAATGGGAAAAGCCGGCCGCAGGGGCAGAGAGGATTCAAGCAGATCGAACGACAGGGCCACCCAGCGTCGATGCTCATCTTCTCCGGCCAGCACCAGAGCTCCGGCGGAGGATTCGACCAGCACCCGGACCCCCGGACCGGCGGCCAGCGAAACGGCGGTCCGGACCGATACCCGGCTGAAATCCACATCCCTGACAACGGGATGACTGGAATCCCGGGAAACCGGATCGGCGCCGTCGATCGTGCCTTGAGGGAGCAGTGGCAGGGGCGGTCGGTTGAATTCGTTGAAAGGATAAATAACCAGCAGCGGAACACCGGGATCAACGCTCGGAAAAAGTCGGTCGGCGACTACCAGGTCCCAGGGTCCGTCATCCTCCCGCCAGCCCTCAGTTCCCCGATAAACCCTCAAAGACAGATTGGGATGGGCGTCAAGCAGGGTTTCCAGGAACCAGTTCCCGGGAGTGATCAGTGCCGTCCGAATGCGTCCACCGGAGGATAGAACCGCATAAACGGCGTCATCGGATACCAGCGTGTCCTGATCCCCGCCTTCGAGACCGGCCGTTACCCGTCCGGCCAGGGGATCGTACCAGGAAATGGTCCTGGTCTCCCGGCCCCCGGGGGACAGCAGAAGGGGTTCCCCCAACAACTCCCTGTTATCCACCAGGACGGTCAGCCGGACCTGCCGGGTGTTGTTTCCGAAATTCTCAACCGTCACCAGCAGTTCCCGGCCGCCTCCGGAAAAACCCCTGACCGCAAAGACTGTTATGCCGGCGTTTTCCACTTCCGCCTCTGAGCCGACAATGACGATTTCCGTCATGCCTCCGGCTCTGCCGTCTGCCCTCGGACCGTCGTCGAAGGCGCCGTCGGTGATAAAGAGAACCCTTCCTCCGGAACGTGCCGAAGCCAGGGCTTCTGTCGTACGGAGAAGTACCTGTGGTCTTCCGGGCTCATCCGTTGCCTCAAGGGTATTCAGGGCGGCCAGCAGATCGGCCCGGGATGATGTAAAACCCGTCAGGGGTACCGCCGCTGCGCCGCCGGCCAGTATCATCACTTCGGCCCCCGCCGACTTCCTTCTCACCATCCGGGCCGCTTCATCAACGGCCAGATCGAAGCGTGTCCTGCCGTCATCTCCGACAGCGGACATGCCGGCACTGACATCCACCGCCAGCACCGTCGGCCCGCTGATCCTGCCGACGCCTCCGGCAGGACGGGGACCTGCCAGGGCCAGGACCAGCAGGGCGGCGGCCAGAAGCTGCAGAATCAGCAGAAGATTGGCGATCAGGCGCCGGAAGGTGACAGAGCGCCGTTCATTCTCCATGAGGCGCTTCCAGAGCATCAGGGAGGGAACCGTCACGGTCTTGCGCCGTCGGGCCAGCAGATGCAGCAGGACGATAAGAGGCAGGGAGACCGCCGTCGTCAGCAGGACCGGATAATCCCAGGTCATCTCAGAAAAGCCCCTCCCCGCAGATATGCCAGCACCAGATCCTGGAAGGGCACTTCGCTTCCGGCCCTGATGTATTCGATACCCTGCCGCCTGCAATAGGTTTCCGCCTCATCGACGAAATCCCGGGCAACCCCCCGGTATCTCTCGGCAAGGCTCCTGTCCATCCTGATCTTCCGCCCCTCACCGGTTTCCGCATCAAGCAGCTGCATTGCGCCGCGGCCGCCCGGAACCAGATCTTCGGCGCAGAGTACATGGATGAGCAGAATATCGAAACGGCGGTAGCGCAGGGCATCCAGTCCCTTTTTATAGCCCTCCGGATCAAAGAGATCGCTGAAAATAACAGCCAGTCCCGGTCGGGTGCTTCTCATGGCATAGCGTATCAGGGACTCGCTGAACCGGGTTCGTCCCTCAGCCTGAAGACCCGACAGGACACTGAAGATTTCCGTCGGTCCTCCCCGCCGCCGGGCCGGTGCCACCGTTTCCCTCAAATCACCGGTAAACGCCGCCAGGGCCACCTTGTCCATCCGGCGCCAGGCGATATAACCCAGGGACGCGGCGGTCCTCACCGCGAGGTGAAGCTTGGACGGTGTTCCGAAACTCATTGATTTCGAGGCGTCCACCAGGAGATGGACCGTCATATCCTCTTCGGCGGCGAAGCGTTTCACCACTAAACGGCCGAGGCGGGACCAGACGTTCCAGTCCAGGTAGCGGATATCGTCTCCACTCTGATAATCCCGGTAATCCTCGAACTCCAGGCTGGTTCCCCGGCGCCAGGCCTGATGTTCCCCGATCCGGCCTCCCCGGCGCCGACGTCCCAGAAGCGCCAGTCCGTCGAGCTTTTCCATGAATTCCGGATCGAGAAGGGAGTTCAAGACCGTATATCCTTCAGGAGTTCTCTCACCATTCCGTCGGTGGTCTTGCCTTCGGCCTCGCCCTCGAAACTCAAAATCAGGCGGTGTCGCAGGGATGGAAGGGCTGCTTCCTTCACGTCGTCGAAGGAGGCATTCACCCTGCCGTCCAGCAAAGCCCGGGTTTTGGCCCCCAGCAGCATGGCCTGGGCGGCCCGGGGACTGGCGCCATAGCGGACGAAACGGTTCACCGCGGCCGGACCCCGACCGGGATGGGAAGCCATCACCAGGGAAATGGCATAATCCCTCACTTCCACAGGGACCGGAATCTCCCGTACCACCCGCCGTATCTCCATCACTTCGTCCCGATTCATCACTTCTTTCGCCTCGGGTACCTCGTTACCCGTGGTCCGCTGCATGATGACTTCCAACTCGCCCCGATCGGGGTAATCCATCACAATCTTGTAGTGAAAACGGTCCATCTGAGCCTCAGGCAAGGGATAGGTACCTTCCATCTCCAGGGGATTCTGGGTGGCCAGGACAATAAACGGCTCCTCCAGTTCGTAGCGATTCCCGCCGATTGTAATCGCCTTTTCCTGCATGGCTTCCAGCAATGCCGACTGGGTTTTCGGGGTCGCCCTGTTGATCTCGTCGGCCAGCA
>DAOVYP010000380.1 GCA_030635565.1 Spirochaeta sp.
AAGCCGTTCTGGCCGGGACGACTGTCACCTTGCAACCTAGAGCGGACAAATTTCTCAGGATATTATATTTAATCCCGAAGTCATAGGCCACGACATTAAATTGATGTGTCCTTACCTTTTCATACCCCCTTGCCAGGTTCCAGCCCCCTTCATCCCAGGGATATGCAGTTTGACAGGTCACTTCCTGGACAAGGTCTCTTCCTACCAGCGTGGGAAGTCTGGAGGCCTTTTGTTTCAGGCTTTGAAGATCAAAGTCTGTGGTTGAGATGATTCCGGGCTGGGCGCCGCTGGCTCTTATATGGCGGACAAGCGATCTTGTATCAATGCCATGGATGCCGACAACATTGTTGCTGACCAGAAATTCGCCCAGATTCCCCTTTGACCGCCAGTTGCTGGGTATATCAAAGTACTCCTTAACGATAAATCCGCTTAAATGAGGTTTTGATGATTCATAGTCCTCATCATTGATGCCATAGTTGCCAATCTGGGGATAGGTCATGGTGACCAGTTCTCCCCGGTAGGAAGGATCAGTCAGTATTTCCTGATAACCTGTCATAGAGGTGTTAAAACAGACCTCACCGGTGGCCTCGCCCGAAGCGCCAAAGGCCTCTCCCTCGAAGGTCGTCCCGTCTGCCAGCACCAAAAATGCTTTATTCATCTGTCTCCTCTTTGTATACAACTTCACCTTTTTTATTATGCTCGAACATATCATCAGAATTCCCATGATCGGCAGTAAGGATCAGGATGCCGCCGGCCTTTTCCACGGCCTTTTTAATTCGACCGATCTGCAGATCCATGACTTCCAGGGAAGCCAGAACAGCCTGAAAGATACCGGTATGACCCACCATGTCTCCATTGGGGAAATTGAGTTTGAGTATCTCATACTCCCCTTCCTCAATGACTTCTATAACTTTGTCGGTAATCTCAGCGCACTTCATTGCCGGGCGCTGTTCGAAAGGAACGATATCAGAAGTTATTTCCACATAGGATTCCAGGGAATCATCAAAATAACCGGTACGGTTACCATTCCAGAAATAAGTGACATGCCCGAATTTCTGCGTTTCACTGATGGAAAACTGTTTCACCCCGGAAGATACCAGGTATTCGGCCATTGTCCGGTTGATGGCCGGTGGCGTTACCAGATACTGAGCGGGGATATGGGCGTCACCGTCATATTCCATCATGCCTGCATACTCCACATCCGGGACACGAATTCTGTCGAATCTATCGAATTCATCTCCGGCTTCAAACGACTTGGTTAATTCGATCGCCCGATCGCCCCTGAAATTGAAAAGAACAACGCTGTCACCATCGAGAATGGGGCCAGATGGTTTTCCGTCTTCACCGGCAACGACGAATGCGGGCAGATCCTGGTCGATAGCACCGGATTTTTCGCGGAGGGAAATAATGGCGTCAGTGGCACTGGCGAACAGCTCTCCTTCGGCCAGAACATGGGTTTTCCAGCCCCGCTCAACCATGCTCCAGTCGGCATCGTAGCGGTCCATGGTGATGTTCATCCGACCACCTCCGGAAGCGAACCGTGCATCGAAGGAAGCATCGGTCAGGGACATCAGGAACTCTTCAAAGGGTGTGAAGTAATCCAGGGCACTGGTTTCCCCGACATCACGTCCGTCGAGAAGGCCGTGAACCCTGACTTTGGCTACTCCTGAGTCCTTGGCTCCCTGAATGAGAGCCTTGAGCTGATTGATATGGGAATGGACGTTGCCATCGGATAAAAGCCCGATGAAATGCATTGCACCACCTGATGATATGGCGTTTTCCGTCAGTATTTTCCAGGTATCACCACCGAAAATTGCACCGGATTCAATTGATTTGTTGACAAGTTTGGCACCCTGGGCAAATACACGACCGCAACCCATGGCGTTGTGACCGACTTCTGAATTACCCATATCGCCATCAGAAGGCAGACCGACCGCTTTACCATGGGCCCGGAGTTGTGTTCCCGGCCATTGTTCCAATGCTTCTTCCAGGTATTCGGTATGGGCAGCTTTGACCGCGTCGCCATCATCATATTTACCGAAACCAACTCCGTCCATGATACAGAGAACAACGGGGCCTTTACGTTTGCCCTTGAACGAATTCGCTTTTAATTCTTCAACCATTTCTTCAACCTCGGAAAAATATATGAGACTCCTGAGGATCTTTCAAAATTACCTCTCCTGATATTTTTTATAACAGGAGTCCGTTAATTCAGCCTATTTAACATTAAGGACCTCCACTGAAGGAACCTCGTTAATTGAGTATAGGGATGTACTCAACCGGGTCAAGGCAGGAAAAACTGGCCCGGGTCTGAGATTCAGCTATAATGCTTCCATGTTCAACAGGATCGGGTCCGCCCTTCCACAGCTGCCGTTACCTCCGGAAGATCGTGAAGAACTCCTGAAATTCTGCATGGATGATACCGATCGTCATGCCGTACTCACAGCATCTCTTGAAAGGAGAGGGATTCCCTTTGAGATTATCCCCCTCGGTGATGCCCGGCACATCGCGGTTCCCGTTCCCAACGCGGCCGGGATGGATAATGAATACTACCGGGTAACACTTGTAGCTCATTACGACAGGGTACCGGGAACCCCCGGGGCCAATGATAATGCCGCATCCGTTTTCCAGCTTCTCAACCACTGGGAAGAGATACGTGAGTTCGGATGGCGGCATCGCACCCAGATTCTCTTCACGGACAAGGAAGAGCTCACCGGGGATATGACGGCTACGGAACAGGGGTCCTGGTTTCTTGCAAAACATCTGAAAAGACTCGGTGCCGAGAACATCCTGTTTGTCGTCCTTGATATGTGCGGTATCGGTGATACCCCGATATGGGGCAGGAGCGTACACAAAGCGGGACTGGTGCCTCCGGGAGATTCCATATCCCGGGCTTATCAGGTGATGGAAAATTTTCTCAAACGTTTCTCCCGGGGTGACTATTTCGGAATGAACCCTATGTTTTCCGACGATCTCGGTCTATTACTCGGCGGTTATCCGGCATTTCAACTCTCCCTGCTGCCCCGTAACGAAGCCGAAGATCTGGCCCGACGTTACGGCGGCAGACCCTTTGAAGCTGATCCGGTCGTTCCGGCCCGCGCCCGTGAAGAAATACGTGCCGATCTACCGCCTTCCTGGCGGAGCAATCACGGGCCTGAGGACAAGGCGGACACCCTGGATTCAGGC
>DAOVYP010000524.1 GCA_030635565.1 Spirochaeta sp.
AGGCCCTTTCAATCGGGAAAACCTGGGAGGCCTTCGGGAGTCAATTCGCAGGTGCCGGATCGGTGGGACTCACCTTCGGAGCCATCGGATTCCTCTGGGCCAGTTTCGGCGGAGTGGCTCTCATAAATATCGGAATACGCAAAGGCTGGATTACCTCTCCTCATATGGAAAATCTCCTTCGACGTGATCGCCCGGGTCTGATTTCCGCCGGAAACAAGGGCGAGCCCGGGTCCTATCTCACGACCGACAGTGCCGCCATTGATTCTCTGAGTTTCCATGTGGCCTACATCCTGCTCACCTATCTGGCCACCTGGCTGGCACTGACAGGATTGTCGGCACTCCTGGGAATGACCGGACAGATTGGAAAAGACCTGGCTGCCAGCTTCTGGGGTATCGCATTTATCTTCTGTTCACTGGTCGGGCGGTTGGCTCGGGCCATCATATCCGGCACAGGGGCCGGTTATACCCTGGATGACAGTACATTCACCCGTATCACCGGTTTCTGTATCGATCTTATGATCGCTTCCGCGCTTGGAGCCATCAGCTTTCTGGTGGTTAAAGAGTTCTGGATTCCCATACTCATCATGTCCTCCATCGGCGGTCTCATTGCATTATTTCTGGTTCCATGGATGGGGTCGAGAATCTTTACCGACCATGCATTCGGAAGAACCCTCGTCATTTACGGTGTGGCCACCGGAACCCTGGCATCAGGGCTTGCACTTCTCCGGGTCGTGGATCCCGAACTGAAAACCCCCATCGCCGAAGATTACATGAGAGCGGCGGGTATCGTGTTTCCCATGGCCATTCCCCTCATCCTTATAATTCCATTCCCGGCTTATGCCTATCTCAAAGGGGACCCCCGATGGCTATGGTTTGCAGGAGCAGGGTGTCTCATTTATCTGATGATATGCTTAACCGGGTTCCTCATTCTGAGGCGCCGGGACGTCAAAGGAGCTTTCTGGGCACGCCCTGTGATGAAAGAGAATTCTGAGGAAATAGGTGATAGAGCTGAAATCGGTTGAAAGTCTTTTTAACCGGCGCCGATGGACAGCCGACTGACAATATGCCATGAGAACGGCGTTATCCTGCTAATGAACGGCCGAAAGGGCGAATAAGCAGAATAATACATATCCGGAAGGAAAAATTATGCGTAAAACAACGATTGGGTTAATTGTCGGTACCAGGGGTTTCTTCCCTGCCGGCCTGGCCGTATCCGGCCGTAAGGATATTATCGGGAAACTGGAGAACAGCGGATACAAGGTTCTGATTCCATCTGAGGATGCGACTCCTCACGGTGCAGTGGAAAATCTTCAAGACGCCAAAAAATATGCACGTTTCTTCAAAAATCATGATGAAGAAATCCAGGGATTGATCGTTACCCTTCCCAACTTCGGGGATGAGATTGGTATTGTTGAAACGCTGGAACGTGCAGGATTGAATGTGCCGGTACTCGTTCATGCCTGGGATGATAAAACATCCGAAATGGATTTGGCCCACCGTCGGGATGCTTTCTGCGGGAAACTCTCAGTCTGCAACAATCTCTACCAGAGGAGTATCCCATTTACCAACACGACTCTGCATACCTGTTCTATAGAGAGTATGGAGTTTGAATCGGATCTGCTTCGATTCGCCCGGATTTGTCGAGTTGTTTCCGGCCTCAGAGGAGCCCGTCTGGGAGCTATCGGTCAGCGGCCGAATGCCTTTAATACTGTCAGGTATTCTGAAAAGCTGCTCCAGAATTCAGGCATCACAGTATCTACTGTGGATTTATCGGAAATTATTTCCACTGCTCAGAACTGGGAAGATGAGAAATCACGGCAGGATAAACTCAAGGAAATTGAGGAATACGGCCCAGTTGTCGAGGGCACTCCTTCAGAGCATATCAAACTTACGGCAAACCTTTCCCTGGCCGTTGAAAGGTGGATTGATGAGATGGATATTGATGCCAGCGCCATCCAATGCTGGGATTCAATTGAGAAGAATTACGGCTGCGCAACCTGTCTGACTATGAGCATGATGGGTGAGGCTGGTAAACCTTCAGCCTGTGAAACAGATGTCATGGGCGCCTTGTCCATGCTGGCACTGCAGCTTGCATCGGGCGAACCCTCGGGA
>DAOVYP010000297.1 GCA_030635565.1 Spirochaeta sp.
GCTCAAGAACCATGGGCGCGCCCTGGACCACTTCGAGTGCTTTGAGCGCAAGTATGGTCGTATCGCGGGCGACCCACGGGTGTTGCTCGGACACGCCAAGATGGCACATGCCATGATAAAGCTCGGCAAGAAGCAGGACGCTCAGCCCCATCTGGCGATAGTACTCGCCGATGGTCATGGCCGTATAAACCGAGGCTTCCCGAGCCGCTACCGGCATATTAGAGGTATTACAGATAATGGTGGTGCGTTCAAAAAGCTTTCGTCCGGTTCGGGGATCTTCCAGTTCCGGAAACTCGGTGAAGATTTCCACAACCTCATTGGCCCGCTCACCACATGCGGCGATGATGATGATGTCGGCAGACGCGTTCTTGCTCACCGTATGCTGGACTACCGTTTTTCCGCTGCCGAAGGGACCGGGGATGAATCCGGTACCGCCCTCCGCCAGGGGGTTGAAAGTATCGATGATACGGTAGCCGGTATACATCAATCGGAACGGCCTGGGTTTTTCCCTGTAAACCTTGATAGGCACTTTTACAGGCCATCTCTGGGTCATGGTGAGTTCCAGTCTCTCACCGTCGGCGCCTGTGATAACGGCGATGGTGTCCCGGATCGTATAGTTCCCTTTATCGGCAATGGATTCCAGTTTCCACTCGCCATTGAGGGTAAAGGGAGCCATGATTTTATGGTTCACCCAGTTCTCTTTTACCTCGCCAAGCCAGTGTCCGGCGATAACAGTATCGCCGGGAGCTGTCAGGGCCGTGAATTCATATTGTACCTCTTCATCCAGTGGAGAGGTGTACTCACCGCGCTTGAGGAAGAGTCCTACTTTCTTGTCGAGATCATTCTGCAATCCGTCGTAGTTCTTTGAAAGAAGTCCGGGGCCGAGTTCCACCTCCAGCATTCCTCCGGCGAATTCCACCGGCAGACCGCTGCGAACCCCCCGGGTACTTTCGAAACACTGTACAGAGGCCGTACTTCCGGTAATCCGGATGACTTCGGACATCAGGCGTTCATCGCCCATCAGGATGTAGGCGATTTCATTCTGGCTGACTGGTCCGTCAACCTCCACTGTAATCAAGTTGGCCGTCACACCTATGACTTTACCTGTGGTCATTCGGAGTTCTCCTCACGGGTCATTTTTCTTATATCTCGATGGAGTTGATTCAGTAATTCGTCGAGTTTTTTCCTGCCCTCTTCCGGGGTTATGAGGAGCCATCTCTCCACGTCTGCGATTTTCACCGCATAGGCGAAAACGGCCTCCCGGGAAAAAAGTCGGTAATCCACCATATCGTCCAGCCATGCCCAACGTGCGGCCGTAATGGCTTTTTCAACGGCTAAGGGGGAAGCGCCGCCATAAATGTCGATAAGTTCGAACATGACGCCCAGATCACCGCCCAGACCGAAATCGGCAGCCTGGCTGACGGCAATACTGCCGGAGAAATGATCGAATGGGATTATATCTTCGGTAAATGAACGCCCTTCGTTTCGACAGGAAAGAGCAGTTGTCAGATTTTTTAACTGCATTTCAAATTCCAGATAGCTACGGGTGAATCCGGAAATCAACGGCTCATCTCCGGCGGAGATGGCTTCCATCATCCTGCGGAGAAGTTCATTTTCCTCTGAAATTCCGGGGAAAATGCGACTTTCAGACCTGACATCCCAGATGAAATCAGCCAGAAAAGGAAAGAGGATATCCGGATCGATCAGTCCCTCCTCAAGCTCATCCTTATCATAGCATGAGGGTTTTCGGAAAGCCGCCTCTGAAGAAGTTGATTTCAGGGCTGCGGTGAAATTTGAAACATCATTCAGCAGAAAGCATTTCCGTAAATCCGCGTAATCAAGCTTAGTAAGTTCTTCGCGCACGAATTCCTCAAAAACGGGATAAGGATGTTTTCGAAATCCCTCATCCAGGGCGAGTTCCGTCAGACTGGAAATCAGAAAATAGTATTGAGCCAAGAATCAATTATCTCCGAACAGTGCAGCCCGGGATTTCTCCTTGATAAAGGAACGAAAGTACTCTTCGTAATCCTTCTCGGTGAATGACATGGCATATGAGCCGTCTTTCGACTCGATACGGAACCCGCTTTTCATCCTTTTGGAGAATTCGATACTGAGACCATTGTCAAGCTGCTTGTTCAGGAGCGATTTCAGCCCTGTGATGAACTTATCACTTTTATCATCGTTCAAAATCAGTGATATTTCGGGTATTTCACCGTCATCCGCCCAGGCGCCCGTCGTTGAGACGATGAGATCGTTCAGTAATGTTTCGTCGTTCAGGGCGTTCTGAACACCTTCAGTCAGAATCGTGTCCGAGAGAATATTGACGATGCGCTGCTTCAGGGCGCCTTCCGCCTGTCGGGCCGCCATGGCCAGCTCACTTTCCGTCCTGGATCGTAAAGCATCGGCGTCTTTGCGCCCCTTCTCAAGGATTGCGGCGGCATCAATTTCCGCCTTCCGGATTATTTCATCTTTATTTTTCCCGGCATCAGCCAGAATTGTCTCAGCTTCATTCCGGGCTTTCTCAACACCATCTCTGTAGAGACGATCAGTCAGTTCCTGCAACTTGTCGCTCATGCTTCTCCCGTTCCAATTCGACAATGATTCAATTTCGGCAACTATAACATGCACCTCCAACCAGTTAACAGATTAAACGGGATAATCTTTGAGATAACATTATAGGTAATTGCAAAAATCTCGCAATTTAGCAATTACCCAGACCTTTAGAACACTTATTTTATTAGTACGTAATAAAATAAGTGTTCGACCCCATACTGAGGTTCTGGCAAAATGGCAATTTTGAAAGAACCTCTTATATATTGCTTTCATACGCCACTCGATAACCATCAACTTGCAATGAAACCTTCCCATCCGTAAATTGAAACCATGGTATTTTCAACCGACTGGCCCGTGACAACTGATGGTTCCGATTCAAACGGATATATTACCCTTCCATACCTCAGCGGTCTGCTTCAGGAAACCGCCACACTGCATGCGAATATACTCGGCCTGGGATTCGAAAATCTGCATTCGGAAGGATTGCAATGGGTTCTTTCCCGGCAATGGCTGAAAATGACCCGTTATCCGCACCGGCAGGAAAAAATCATCATTACCACCTGGCCTTCGGGTAAGGGAGGTATCACCTGGCTCCGTGATTACCGGATAAGAGATGCCGACGGTAATGAACTTGGGATTGCCACCAGCCTGTGGTTCGTTATGGACCGGAATACCCGGCGCCCGAGACCATCCCGAATTGGCAAACATCTTGATACCGATAAAGCCGAACGCGTCCGGAATACCGACCTGAAACCGCTGCCTGCATTGGAGGACGTTCGATCGACCGGATTCATAAGTGCCGGATATTTCGACATCGATGTTCATCATCATATAAACAACGTCCGTTATCTCACCTGGATGCTGAGCGGTATCGATCCGGAATTCATGAGCAGCCACATGGCCCGTGAGCTGGAAATCAACTTTCTGGCCGAAGGTTTCATTGGCGATGAACTTGACATATTCATCTCAGGGACCGGGACCAGTCTCAGCCACGGTCTCATACGCCATGAAGACGGTATCGAATTGAGCCGGATGCGGACTGAGTGGATACCGCTGACATAGGTAATTTCCATCACATTGACCTTTGAAGCTCTGATTATTAATATACTATCATTTTAGTAGTATTATTTTCAGCAATCTGGAGCAAAACATATGAAATTGGCCGTATTCAGTACAAAGAAGTGGGTCCGGAACTCATTTTCTCAGAAAATCCCGGATTTTATCGATATCTCGTTCTTCGAAACCAGGCTGAATGAAGAAACAGCCGTTCTGGCCGACGGATTCGATGCAATCTGTGTTTTCGTCAACGATGTCGTTACTGCCGATGTCATCAATATACTGGCCGACCACGGAGTCGGAACAATTGCATTGCGCTGCGCCGGTTTCAACAATGTCGATCTTACTGCCGCCGATAAACGAAATATCATTGTCTGCCGTGTCCCCGCTTATTCACCACATGCCGTGGCGGAACATGCTCTTGGCC
>DAOVYP010000099.1 GCA_030635565.1 Spirochaeta sp.
CGGACGCTGATGAGAAAGGCATCCACCATATCGACGAGTTGTCCGAAAACGATGTAATCGGCCGCGATGAGCTTCCCGATTTCCACTTCACTGCCTTCATCCACCAGACCGGACAGACTCAGGTTCTGTTCCTCGAGAATCCGGTTCAGTTTCTCGCGTTCACTTATTCTGACCGATCTGGAGAGCCGGAGTTCTCCGGCTATGAGAGTCGAGATGCCCTTGCCGATGTATGCGTATCTATCATCAGCAGTTTCGACACTGAAGTCGGAGACGGATATGACTATTTCCGCCGCGGACATTGAGATGGCAAGCAGAATGAGGACGAACGCGATTCCGATCCTGTTCATGTATTCAGCTCCAATATCGATCGATTGGGACACATGAAGAGAGGCCGGGTTGTGAATTAAGATTAATCCAGTGCTTTCAAATCCGCAAGATGATGGATCGCGTGGAAAGGAGGAAAGTTTTATTCCTTTGAGAAAACGCCCATGAGGCCCTTCCATTCTCCGAATCATCAAAATATACTTAACTTATGTATAGTCTTTTTATACCCGCCGTCCCGGGGAAGCCGTGCAGTGTTCCCCTTTTCTTCCAGTCGGTCCGGGCCGGTTTCCCCTCCCCCGCCGCCGACTATGTCGAGGGCGGCCTGGATTTCAACGAGCTGCTGATAAACGACACGGCCACCACCTTCGTCGTTCGTGCCGAGGGCGAATCCATGCTCGGTGCCGGCATCTTTCCCGGCGACCTCCTGGTGGTGGACCGCTCACTGGTGGCTCGGACGGGAGATATTGTCATCGCCGCCCTGGACGGCGAGTTCACCGTCAAGTGCCTGAAACGGGATGAGGGACACTTCGTTCTGGCCCCTGAGAACCCGGCCTACCCGGTGGTGAGGGTGGATGAGGCCTCGGAGCTCTCCATCTGGGGTGTGGTAACCTACGTCCTCCACGGTCTTCGGGCGGCGGAGCGGGGCCGATGACCGTCGCCCTGCTGGACTGCAACAGTTTCTACGCCTCCTGCGAAAAGGTATTCCGTCCGGATCTGGTGGAGCGGCCGGTGGTGGTGCTCTCCAACAACGACGGCTGCATCGTTGCCATGAGCCGGGAAGCAAAAAATCTGGGCATTCCCCGGGGCATCCCCCTCTTCAAGGCCCGCTCTTTCCTCAAGGAAAAGAACATCGAGGTGTTCTCCTCCAATTACGTTTTGTATGCCGACCTCTCGCGCCGTGTGATGGACCTGCTTTCCTCAAGAGTGCCGGTAATGGAGGTGTATTCCATCGATGAGGCCTTCCTGATCCTCGACCATCTCCCCGCCCTCCCCCTGCCTCTCTGCAGGGAACTCAGGGATGACATCCAACGGGGCATCGGCATCCCCAGTTCCGTCGGCGTGGCTCCCACCAAGGTTCTGGCCAAGATTGCCGGTGGTATCGCCAAGAAACGGTCCGACGGGATTTTCGCCCTGGGGGATGTTGATGCAGCGGGAGCAGGCGCCTCCCCGCCGGCCTTCGGCCATGAAAAGGATATCGACCTGGTGCTGGGGGAAACCCCGGTGGAGGATGTATGGGGTATCGCCTCCCGGCTGGCCAAAAGGCTCCGGGAGCGGGGAATCCGTACCGCCCTGGATCTCAGGAAGGTGGATGACGCCTGGGCGAAAGAGCGAATCACCCTCACCGGCCTGCGCATCGTCTGGGAGCTCAGGGGCATTCCCTCCATCGTCATGGAGGAAGTGGCACCCCCGAAAAAGGGCATCATGAGTTCCAAAAGTTTCGGCCACCCGGTGACCGACCTGGAAGACCTCCTGGAAGCCATCGGGGACTACACGGCCCGGGCGGCGGCCAAGCTGCGATCACAGGAGTCGGCCTGCAGACTTATCGACATCTGGCTCACCACGAACCGCTTCCGGGAGAGTGAGCGCCAGTACTCCGCCGGCACGGTAGTGAGCCTGGCGGAACCTACCGACTACCTGCCCGACCTGGTGGCCGCCGCCCGGAGAGGGCTGAAGAGCATCTACAAGGACGGATACCGCTACAAGAAGGTGGCGGTGTTCCTCTCAGGGATTGAGGGTATGAAAGGGCTGCAGGGCGACCTCTTCCGGAACCCCGATCCCCGCAAATCAGCCCTGATGGCCGCCGTCGACAGTATGGCCGCCCGCTACGGCCCCGGCGCCCTGAGCTGCACCGCCATGAGGCCGTCCAACGACTGGCAGATGCGGCGGGAGATGCTGTCTCCTCTCTACACCACCCGCTGGGATCAGCTGCCTCAAGTGAGAACAGGATAGGATTCCGGCAACCTGCGCCAGAGGTCATTCATTAGAAATTGTTTTGATAATTTTTTATTGATACAGGGGTAAAAAATAAACTATAATTAAGTAATTTCTCATTAACGGAGGTACGGCAGTGACTCTTACCATACTTTCCGAAAATTCACCCCATCCGAAAAATCCCGGGCTGAAGGCGGAACATGGACTGGCCGTTCATGTCGCGCTGGACGGGTATTCGATTCTTTATGATTTCGGGCCGGAGGGAACCCTTCTTCCAAACAGCAAAATACTGGGTATCAATCTTGAAACGGTAAACCTGGGAATACTCTCTCATGGTCATTACGACCATGCCGGTGATCTGGAGGCTTTTCTGCAGTTAAACGGTGAAGCCATGGTAAATCATGGCCGGGATGCGTTCTCTCCGAGGTGGAGCATTTCCAAGGGTTCCCCGAGGGACGTGGGTATTCCTATGAAGATGGACGGCGAATTCGCAGACCGCCTGTCTGTTGTGGAAGGTCTGGACGACCGGGATGATTTCGTCATACTTCCCGCTGCTCCCGGACATTGTGCCAGACCGACGGGAAATGCCTTTCTTCTCGCCGGCCCCGAGGGGGAACGGCTTCAGGACGATTTCATCGACGAATTGACATTGGTGATCCGTGGAAAGAAGGGATTGGTAGTCATCACCGGCTGTTCTCACCGCGGTATTCTCAACATCCTGGATCAGGTGAAAATCTATTGCCCAAAGTGTCCGGTCAGCGCGCTTATCGGCGGATTTCACCTCGTGGACAAAGAGGAATCAGAGGAGAATCTCCGAAAAATCGCAGGCCAACTGGCGGCAAGCCTTCCGGAAAGCCGAATATACTCGGGACACTGCACGGAGAATAAGGCCATTGAAATCCTGACCGAAACTTTCGGCGACCGTTACGAGAACATGTATACCGGCAAGGTTATGACGTTCTGAGATAGCGCCTCAGCCTTCGTTTCAGGCTGTTTTCATCTATGGGTTTGAGAACTATGTCGTTAAGTCCGGCTTCAAGGATGCGTTTACGGTCTTCCTCGTAGGCATGAGCCGTTATCGCGATGATGGGAACGAAGGGTTGAATCTCGCGAATTTGGGACGAGGCCTCCAGGCCGTCCATCCTCGGCATACTGATATCCATCAGAATCAGATCGTAGCTGTGCTTCCGGGCCAGGGACACGGCTTCGACGCCGTCTGCGGCTTCATCGATATCCCACCCTTCCCGTTCCAGGAAAGTCCGCATGTAGAGTCGGTTAACCCCTTCATCTTCCGCCACGAGTATGCGCGCCACTTCCGGCAATGCGCCGCTGAAGGGTTCTTCTCTTGAAGCTTCCCGCACCCCTCCCGTCGAGCCTTGCGGTAGATACACGGTAAAACGACTTCCCACACCCAATTCACTTTCCAGAAGGACCCGTCCGTTCATCACTTCGGTCAGTTCTTTCACCACGGCAAGACCGATACCGGTGCCGTCGGCCCGTCTTCCGATGCGACCCTGATTGAACAAACCGAAAACCTCTTTCTGCTGCTCCCGGGGTATCCCGATGCCCGTGTCACTCACATCGATACGGAGTTTCCCGTCTTCAACGACAGCATCGAGTCGAATCTGACCCAGTTCGGTGTACTTGATGGCATTAGTGAGAAGGTTGGAGATAATCTGACCGATCCGCTCCCGGTCCCCGGTAAAATGAGATATATCCGCCGCCACCCGGTACTCCAGATCCAATCCCTTCCGAACGGCTTCGGGCCGATTGGATTCCAGGATGTGCCGGCATAAATCTTCGAGATTGAAGTCCTCTTCATATATGGTGATCTTCCCCGTCCTGATCTGTGTGAGATCAGTGAGGTCGCGGATGAGCCGGTCGATCGTCCTTGCGGAAAACAAAACGACATTCAACAGCTCTGCCTGCTCCTGAGTCAGGTCGGAATCCTGCAGAAGGCTGGCCATCATGAGTACCCCGTTCAGCGGAGAGCGGATCTCATGGCTGACATTGGCGAGAAACTGGCTCCGGGCTTCAGCCTCTTCTTCGGCCTTGTCCTTCGCTGTTTTCAGATCGTCAACGGCCTGTCGGCGAACCAGGGCGAGGTTCAGTACCTCAGCGATCTTCTCCATGTTGTCAAGGTCCCAGGGTCCGAAGGTATCAGGAGTATCTGCAAGTATCAGGTGTCCGAAAACGGGGCTTTCATTGCGGAAGGGGACCCGCAAGATGTTTTTTATTTCACTGGCAAGGCGGCAATCTTCACTCACCGGCAGTGTTTTATTTAAATAGTATGCACCGTCGATTCGTCCGGGTCGCCTCAGGTTCATCAGGTTTTCATCCGATTCCAGCGATTTGAGGACCGAAGGAATGACGCATTTCGTACATCCGCCGATACAGCGTCGCTCAAGGACCCTCTGCCCGGATTCGTCTTCTATCTCCAGCACACCCGTCCGGCTTTCCGTCAGGTTCATGGCGGAATCAAGAACAGTTCCTGCGATTTCATTCAGAGACATCGGGGATGCCAGTATACGGCGGACGGTATCGGCCAGTATGGAGTTCATTTCTTTCTGTTCCATCAGCTGTTTTTCCGCCGATTTCCGCAAAGTGATGTCCTCCAGGAAATGCACAGTGGCAGCCTTGCCTTCCCACTCAATCCGGCTCGAACGGTTACGCATGAAAACAGTACGACTGTTCTCCAGGGAAATTCGAACCTCCTGTGATACAAATGAGTCTTCACCCCTTTCCCTTCTGCCCCGGACTTGAAGATATTCCTTGAGAACTGAATCCTGCAGACTCATTTGATTCAGGTCCTTTTCAGCAAGTTCTTCCCGAGTCGTTCCCAGGATACCGGCGAGCCGTTCGTTCATGAACACGACACGGTCCTGCTGAATCACCAGCAATCCTTCTCCGAGACTGTCCGCCAGCGCCCGAATACCGATTTCCACATTTCCGGCGGATTTATTTATCTGCCCTTCCACACTCACCTCTTAATGAATTTGCGCTCCCGGATATACCGGAATATAATGTTTTTTGTGCATCGTTGCCGTTTCGCCAGCCTCATTACCTTCATTGTAATCATTGCCGGGACGATTGGCGCCCCTGTTCTTACGGCGCAGTCATTTCCGCAGCCGGGAAATGACGACGAAATCTCGCTGCTCGGCATTTATTTCAGCCGGGCACCGGAAACAAACCCAGGAGAACTCAAGGGAAAATACGGCCTCCGGATGGACGGTCCCGATCAGCTGAAGATAAATCTTGACGACTCGGATTGGGGTGTCCTCTGGTTCAAGGTGGAACCTGGTACCTACACTCTCGAAACTGCGGAAGATTTCCGTATTACCCCGGGGGTACCGGATTCCGTAGAAGTTCCGCCATCCTCCGTCATACTGGCGGCCTTCCGTCTCACCCGGTCCGTCGACGGCGTACGAACCGTACGAATCGACGAAGGGGACCGGCAGCGCTCCGGCCGTGAACTGGCTCTTCACATCGATTATCCTCAATGGTCGGGGCGAAACCTGATTGGATTCGGAACCCTTCGCCCGGCGTTGGATCCCGAGACGATGCAGTTCAGGGTCAGTATCATCGCCGATCCCGAGGGCGCCGAGGTATACGTCGACGATGTCCTGGCCGGTGTCACCCCTCTGGAATTCTCATTGACTGGTGGAAAACACCGTATCCTGATCCGGGCGGCGGGTTTCGAGGATGCCGTCTATTATGTCCGTCTTGAGGGAGATGCCGATATCGACGCCGTCCTGCCGCCGGCCGAAGCCGGGCCGATGGACGGCGAAAGGGAGCGTTATTCCACCCTGGTGGCCCCATTCGTTTCAATGAGTGGACAGAACGATCAGCTGGCCCGGCTTTTCGCCGATACACTGCTCCTGACTCTCGAGGAAGACGACCGCCTCGAAGTCGTACCCTCAACCGTCCCCTGGGTCCGAAGAGATGCCCTGATACACCCGGATTTCCTGCCCCTTGAGGAAGTCGGGGCCGATCTCGTCGTGAGCGGATTCTTCGCCGAAGTCGATGGCCGGCTTAATATTCAGGCAAACCTCTACGACGTACAGGCCGAGACGATCCGGGCCGCCGTTACATGGTACGGGACTGCCGGTTTCGACATTTTCGACGCCATGGACGAGATTGCCGTGGAATTCGCCGACGAGGTGGACAGGGTACTGCCCGCCGCAGGTCGTACACTTATTACCCGTCAGGAGACGGTGTACAGCGGAGTCGATCGGGAGACGAGCCTCCTGGCCCGGAAGAAAATCATCCGGAAAAGGTGGGTGGACCGCCCGAATGTCTTCACGATCCAAACCGGTTTCGGCGGTTTCCTGGAAGAATACCGGCTGGACGGCGGCGGTTCCACCACGGAAACGGGAAAATTCGACGGTCCTTTTTTCCCGGTCACCCTGTCATGGGACCGGGACATCGGTCCCCGTTTTGCCGTCGGTGCCGGTACAACACTGTCAATGGGAACTTATAGATCCTATAGGGATCCGGACCAGAACGATTTCACCTGGATGGCCTCGGTATTTGCCGGTCCCCGGTTGGTGTTCCGGAGCCTGCGAGCCGACATCTACTTCAGTCTCGATGTGCAGGTTCAGTTCTCTCCCCGGGTTACCTACCACTGGATTGACGGACCAGCCTATCAGGCGGATGTGGGATCTCTGCTGTATATCGATTTACCGATGAAAGTCGGTTTCCGTTACTATTTCAACAAGAGAGTCGACACCATTCCGATATTTCTCAACGGCGGCCTCGGAGTTTCACCACTGGGATATCGATTCGATCTGGGAGGAACCGGACAGGCAGGTATGATGTCGACATACATGTTCATCAATCTGGGATTGGGGATACGTCTGTGACCCGCCGCATTGTTCTTATATTGCTGATTTCAGTGCTGTTCGGATCGGTCTGTATCGGCGCCGAAGAAACTCTTATTCCCCGGCGTATCAGCATCGTCGATCCGGTGGGTAATGCTCCGCCCATGCTCTCATCCATACTCTATGCCCGGCTGACAATGCGGATCCCGTTGGTGGTTTCCGGGCCGGATGACGAACCGCACAACATCATCACCCTGGAATCCGGAGACCGAATATTCATCACCCTTGAAGACCGCAGCGGCGTTATCGACAGGAAAGATTACCCTGCAGAGATACGGGAAGATCCTGTAGCCGCAGCCGCGGTGTTCGATGAACTCAGCGCCGAATGGGAACCCC
>DAOVYP010000338.1 GCA_030635565.1 Spirochaeta sp.
ATCTTCTGGGCCTGACGCAACCGCGCCTCCAGCTCCTGTTCGTGGGTCAGATCTCGCGACACCGAGACTATGTTCACGATGGCGCCCGTGGTATCGCGCACCGGCGAGAGGACCTTGAAGACCGCATACAGCGTTCCGTCCTGGCGCCGATCGATCACGCGTCCTCGCCACGCCTCGCCGCCGGCCAGGGCCGCGTCGACCTGCTCGTGAAAGCCCTTGGCGTGGGCGTGGCTGCGCAGCAGGGAGAGATTGCGGCCCTGGATATCCTCGCGTTTGTAGCCCGAGAGTTCCTCGAAGGCCGGATTGACGTACTCGACTTCGCCGTCGGGTGAGGCGATCACCACCCCGTCGCTGGCCTGCTCGATGACCGTGGCCAGCAGTTGCATCTCCTCCTCGACCTGCTCCAGTTCCGCAACCTTGTCCTGCAGATCCAGTTCCGCGCGCTTGCGGGCGTCGATGTCTCGGTGGGTGCCGGTGATGCGTTCAGCTGGTTTATCGACCGGGAGGCCGGTCATGAGCTGTCGGAAGGAATGAAAACACGGATGCTCGACGTGTTCCGGAAGCATCTGCAGGAGATGAAGCCGGGCTGAAATTGGCGTTTGTCAAGTCAGCGCCAGAATCCCTTTCAGGGTAAAACCCCGGTCCACTGGAAAATTGCTGAGGGTGTGGGTGACTGTGTCATATGGGATATAAATCATAAGTTCGATTATATTGGTAAATATGAAATATCGCAGATTTTCTCGTAAAGACTTCAGGGTTTCGGTTATCGGCCTCGGTACATGGCAGTTCGGCGGCGAATGGGGACAGGACTACACACAGAAAGAAGTCGACAGCATCTTCGACTGCTGCCGGGAAACCGGGATAAACCTTATCGACACAGCCGAATGTTACGGTGATGGTGTTTCCGAACGCCTGGTGGGACAGGCCGTCGCCAGGGACCGGGAAAAGTGGTTCCTGGCCACTAAATTCGGTCATCACTATAATGGGCTTTTCCAGCGCGACCAGCTCTGGAGCGCCGATGATGTTCGTAAACAGCTTGAACAATCCTTGAAAAACCTGCAAACCGACTATATCGATCTCTACCAGTTCCATTCCGGCAACGATGAGGCTTTCGCCAACGACGAGCTCTGGACCATGCTCTCCAAACAGGTGGATGTCGGGAAAATTCGGCAGATCGGGATTTCTCTTTCATCCAATGCCGGAGTCAGGGACTATCAAGCCGTCCGGGTTGCCGGGGTCGGAGCCGATGCGGTTCAGGTGGTATACAGCCGCCTGGACAGAGGTGCTGAAGAAGTCGTATTTCCCCACTGTCTCCAGGACGGTCTGGGTGTACTGGCCCGGGTGCCTTTGGCCTCAGGCTTCCTGACGGGGAAATATGCCCCCGGTGTCACCTTCCCCGAAGGGGATTATCGCGCGAGTCTTGGACAGGAGAAGCTGGATGCCATGGCCGAAGAGACCGCCCGGATCAAGGAAACCGAGGTGCCGCCCGGAACTCCCATGGCGGCCTGGGCCCTGGCCTGGTGCCTGAAGAACGAAGCGGTGGCCTGTGTCATACCCGGGGCCCGGAACGTCGATCAACTGAAAGCCAATGCCGCGGCAGCCGAGATGGCGGAGGATACCCATCCCCTGGCAATGAACGGTTAGTTTGGTGTCCCGAAAATTTGCACTCATGAGCAGCATGTTGAAGAACTGTTCGGTAGTATGGAGAAAAGCTACAAGAAGTTCATCGGAACGGAGCCTGAAAGGTGAGTACCGCTGAACGATGGTAGCTTATTTGCAATGCTATCGAACAGTCCCTCTCACATACAAAGGTATTTTCGGGACATCTGGCTAAAAACCGCCGAATTCGAAAGTGAGGTTGACGATCCAGGAGGAGAGTCGGTTCGATTCCACCGGTGATGAAACGGGAATGCGCCGACGGTAAAATCCCCGATAGTGAGGGTACCGATACCCCCCCATATGGTACAGAATTTTCCATCCAGAACCGTGATGTGGGTAATGGTGCTTCCGTAGCCGCTGATATCACTGACGCCAAAAACAAGTACGGTGATGAGATTAAACCCGGTGCTTTCAAAGGGAAATTAAGGGTTAATGAACAGCAGGGTATCTGTGATTCTACTTATTGTTATTGGATTATTGAGGAGCCGTTCTGTCTATGGATGGAACGGCCCCTTTTCATTGTCATGTCAACAGCTCTCAGCTATTCTAATGGTATGAAGAAGCTGCCAAAACCAAGTGAACGAAACCTGATTCCACCCGATATGGACTATGTTTATTTCGAGGAATCCGGCAATCATCCTCTGGAACCGGAGATGCTGGAATACTCAGCTGTTAACTCGTGGTGGCTCGCGGAATGTGCTTTTCTGGCCTACTGTCACCCCGGATTTGCAAGGATGGCTTTAAAGCTGGCCGGCTTTGATGGATTTCGTTTTTTCGGAGCAACTGGTACGGAGTGCATGGTCAGCTGGAACAACCATGCCGTAATTACTGGGTTTCGAGGTACTGAGCTGAAAAGTGTATCAGCTCTTCATGAGATTAGAACCGATCTCAATGCCATTCCAGTTCCTTTTAAGCAGGGTGGTAAGGTTCACAGGGGATTTCTAAAAGGGCTGGAAGAGATTTGGGGAGGCTTTGAGGGCTTACAGGTTTTCCTGGATGACCTGACCGCAGTGAACCCGGACCGCCCGTTATTGATTACCGGGCACAGTCTGGGCGGGGCCATGGCCGCTCTGTGCTTTGCAAGAACCCCTCAAGCCAAAGGTCTGTACACCTACGGAGCTCCCCGTATCGGAGACAGTGAATTTGTAAAATTATTTGAAGGGCGTTCTGTTTGGAGGATTGAGAATGCCAGAGATCCGGTGCCTCTAGTACCCCCGGATATTCCATCGATATCATTCAATTTCGGTGATTTTGGTACCCTGAAGTTCCTGGACCGGGATGGTGCGGTCCTGGACAAAAGACCTGTCTTTATTCTTGAAGATCATAAAGCAAGATATCGGGAGGCCAAGACGACACTTGATGACAAGCTCAAGGAAATAAGCCGTACATTGTCTCTGAGCAAGAAGGGCCTTGAGGCCTCCAGAAAAATTCTCAAAGAGATTAAACAGTACACCCAGCTGACCAACAAGGAATGGAAAATGCATATGCGGGGCTTACTCAAAGACTTCGGATTGAGTGTTGATGAACATCAGCCCATTTTCTACGCTACAAAGACATGGAATGCTCTTGTCGGGGGCTGATACTCATCAGAGTCTCACCGACCCCCTCGCCGCCCCTTCTTCCCTTTTCCAATCGAACGCTTAGTGGATGTTTCCCCCCCGGGTCTCCGGCCGTCTTCAAGAATCAGCGCCTTAGGTCCGCTTCCAATCATATAGATTGTGATTGCCAGTGAGCCGATTGCCGATAAGATTCGTCTTCCGGTAACCACGTTGTCATGACAGCGGCAGTAAGAATAGAACAGGTTATATCATTTTTAGAATAGAGAATATCAATCTGGAGACGTCGGCGAAAAGTTGACTGTCAATGCGGAAGAACGGTTGGAGAGCGTTGGGGAATATGAAAACAAACTGGCG
>DAOVYP010000133.1 GCA_030635565.1 Spirochaeta sp.
GCTTCCTGCCGGCGTAGGCCCCGAGGACGCCCCGTTTATACCCTTTGACGAGGGAAACACAATCATCATCGGATTGCCTCCAATGAATGAGGAAGAGGAAGCTTCAGATCCCCAGGCGGATGAGATGGCGGCAATGTTCTTCGCCAGCACCAAGTATCAGCTGATTCTGGACAAGGCTCTCTATCCTGAGGTGTACTCGGCCAAGGTTATGGTAGGTGATGTCAAATTCCCGGCCTCGGTAACCGAACTGGCGGGAAGCTGGCTGGTGGAATTCCCCTTCCTCACCTGGATGCAGGCTCCGAAGGGGTGTTTACTGGTTGTGGAGAGGTGAATTATACCGTTTCGGCAGTTTCTTATTCACATATCAGTATTCACCGGTAGTGAAGTAAAAGAAATCGCCGTATTCATCCTTGCTGGTGCTGGTGACTACAGGTTCACTCCCCCCAAATTTCCAGATTTCGTACCACCAGGCGATTTCCTGCCTCGGTCCCAGATCCGGCAGGGCTGTCGGTCCGGTATGGTGCCAATAGGATTTCGCCGGGTCGGTGAGGGAAACTTCCACGGTATCTTTCTCGCCGACGAACAAGCTGTAGTAATACGTTTCTGGTTCATTGAGGACGAGACTCTCGCTATCCGGCGGCCACGAGAAGCTGGGGTAGCGATTGACGTTATCCACTCTATTGGGCCAGGTTCTCTGCGAAACGGCGAGTTCCAGGAACATTGGAGAGATATAGGTAATAAAATTCGTTCCACCCTGGGATACATTCTCAAACTTATCATGAAGGATGATTTCGTATTCGTAGTATCCCGGAAGAAGATCGCCTTTCAACGGGTAGAATTTAAAGGCCTGGAGAATAGAACTCTGCCACTGGCCGGTCTTGTTTAATTCAATATCTCTCAGATATTCCGGGAATTTGTAATCATTGATCCCGATGAAATAGATTGCGAGATCTTCGTTGGGTACATCGGCTTCATCCAGGACCCATTGGAGGTACAATCTCCCCGGATCCTCCTCGTATATCAGGTGATCCCCAATAACGACAGGATAGTTTTTATCAATGGGATCTTCTGTCAGAAAATTATTGCCGATACCATCGACAACAACGGTGGGAGCGGTGACGAATCGGTCCCATCGGAGTTCCGTGGTGCCTGTGTTGGTATTACCTGCAGAATCCATAGCGAAAGCCTGCAGGGTGAAAAACTCTTCGATATTCGCCAGTTTTCCGGATTGAAGAACATATACCGAAGTGAGTTCGTTTAAAGGGGAACCGAAGTTCACCGTTACACCGCCGGGAGGTGTCGTCAGATTCGTCCATTGATACGCGTCCTTTTGAACACCATTAACATCGGAGGCGCCTGCCCGGACCGTGGTGGTTTTCGGGGTTGGGTTACTGCCGGTGAAATACGGAGAGACTGAGGGATCCACAGTGTCAAGGATTGTTGTAGCCTCGATTACCGGCGAGAATGCTTCCTCGTTATCATCATAGAATCGAATATATATGCTCTTCTCGCCTTCCCCGGTGGAGATGCTTGAAGTTGTATCGAACGTGCGAGAGGGACTGGAAATCCAGGGCGGAGCACTCGCTACATTGGGATCCACTGTTGTCAGTGTCAGGTCGGGGTTGCCGCCCTCCGGGTCGTGTATCGTGGATATGTAGTAATGGGTGACTTCTTTTGTTGTTGCGACGGACACATCTATTGATCCGGATGCATTTGTATAGCCGGGTAAAGCATTGATGTCGACGTCGGGTCCGTCTTTGATCTCCATGCTCCCTGCGGGAAGATTTCCGGTAAAGAAAGTCAATGTCTGGGACTCCCGAAGCAGGCTGCCATCGATTGCAGGGAGGCCGGCGACCAGATTCACGCTGACCTTCGCCCCGCCGGTTAGAAAAGGATAGGGTGTGATGATAAGGGTGTTGGATATTTCACTGTAAGTGTACTCGATGGAACTTTCGGGAATATCAACGCTTCCAAACTCTTTGGTCTCCGCCAGGCTGTCTTCAATATAGATTTTAATCCAATCACCTACTTTGTCAGGATCCACAGCCCGATCAAATTTGATCAGCACGGGGATACTGGGATTTACTGTAAGGAACTGTGTAGGCAGGGTACTCTCAACTTCCAGATACCGATCATTGGCCAGCTTCACCTCATCGTCCAGATGGTCCATGAACAAGGACAGGTCCTGGCAGGAGGTCGTCAGCAGCATTATCACTGCGATCAGAGCGCCGGCACCGTATCGCCATGTCATCTTCATCATTCGTCCCATCCGTAAACCCCCTTGGAAACAGCCGACGATGCCCTGAGAACCGGGACATCGGTTGCCGTACCCAGATATGAGTAATGTTGAGCCATGTCGGGATTCACCAATGCCAGCATGGTCATGCTGTCATCGGCCCCGCTGTAGTCTTCCAGCTCGAAGCTGGATTTGGCAAGACCTAGCAGAGCCCGAGGGTTGTCGTCGTCGGTACCCAGGGCCTGTTTGTAATGTTCGGCCGCCGTTCCGTAATCGCCCCGGAGATATGCCACGTTGCCCAGATTCACCTCTCCAGGTGCATATGGACGTCCGCTGACCGATTTGCGAAACCAGGGTTCGGCATCATCAAGTAAGCCGTATTTGGCATAGACGACTCCGATCCGGTTGTAAGCGGGAGGAGATCCGCCGTCTCTGTTGATACGGTTCTGGAGATCACGGACGATGGGCGTCACATCCTGATAGATGAGCCGATCGACAGCTGAACCGTATGCCTCCATCACCTCGTCGGGATCCGGCAGGAATACAAGTTCTCCCGTAGGGTTCTCCACCGGCTTGAAAGTATTCCAGGCAGCTCTTGTGGGATAGAAGCCCTCGGTACCGGCTTCGGATGTTTCCCGCCATTCTCTGGCGCCGATGCGCCAGGCTTCGAGGAAGCCCTGCTCCACCAGTGTGACTTCAACCGGAACCCAGACACTGTCTTCATATTCAATCAAGTCATCGGTATCGGCGAACACACGCTGTGCCCGCTCCATGGGAATGCCCAGATCAAATGCGACATAAATATGTCCCGGTGCCGTGATAAAAGCTGTGCTGATCCCCGACGCCTCCAGCATCGCATTGTAGAGAACAGAAAGATCATCACAATCACCGGCCTGATACGCCAGGGTTTCGCTGGGGAACTGAATATAATCCACGGCTTCCTGATTGTCGGAGAGATTCACATAAGCCGATGCCGGATCGACAACATAACCGGTGCCGTGCAGGGTGAGGGCTTCGAAAAGACCCATACCGATTCGGAAATTCAAATCGAAGACATCCCTGCTGTCACCTCGAATATTGGCCGCAATGTTTTTGGAATAACTCTTCACCACTGGATTGTTGGCCGTCACGAATGCGGCGGCTTTCCGGTCGTCATCCCAGGTCATGGCGTTTCGATTGAAAATATTGACACTTACCGGCTCTATGTAAGTGAATTCCTTACCGAGCCAACTGTAGTCGACGTGGATTTCACCTGCCACAATCAGGCCTTCGGTCACTTCAAATATGTCGTTGGAAAAAAGGGCAAATAAGGAAACAGAGATTTCCTGCCCGCTTCTCAGGCTGTCGGTGACAACGCCGGAAGTCTTGGGACGATCCATGTATTGCGGAACGTAATAACTCACTTTTACATCTTTCAGTACGTCGCGCTCCAGATTCAGTATCGTAAGTTGACCTATTGGATTCGTGTCGTAATATGTGTAATACAGGGGATAAACGGGTGCCAGTGCCGGAGTGGTATCAATCCTGGCGCCGGACTTTGAGACCCCCAGGTTGTACACCAGGTTCAATGAGACAGAAATCTCCTGGTATAAAAGACCGCCACCACCGAAGCCAAGCCGATAACCCGCACCAAGCCCCATATTAAAGGATGGACTGATCTGAAAATCCACATCAATACCAGGCTCCATAAACGTGATGAGGGCCGTTTGTCCATCGAAAAGAAGTACCTCGCCACCGCCGTACACCGATCCCTTGACAACCAGCCGGCTCACGGGAACAAATCTTGCGCCGGCACCGACACCCAGAGAGATGCTCTGCAAAGATTTACCGGCGCTTTTCAGGGGCAGGAAGCCGGCGTCCAGAACTCCTTCGGCATAGAACCAGCGGGCAAACGGCATACCCAGCTCCGTTTGAAAGGAGAGACCTCCACCGGTACTGAACCGCGAGGTACCATCGTCCGCAACTGTATTTAAAGGTATCAGGATACGGGGTTCGACACGTAAAGAGGCACTCACCTGTCCGAAGGTCCACAGAACCGGCAACAGAACGAGCATGACAATTAACATTAACTTTCGCATACCTGAATCTCCGTCTGAAATCTACAAGAGAATCTATGGGATGGCTATTTAGTCATGTATTTTTATATGTGCTGTGTCATTCGCCGTAAGGATGTAGTCTTAACATTATTTTACCACGTAAACACGACAAAATCAGGATTAATGGAGATTATCGATTCACTCCATCCGGCGGCATCCCGGATGGTCCGCCGGTGTGCAGGAAAATGCCATGTTCCCGATTTCCCTCATCCAGGGAGTTCAGGCGTTTCATCAACACAGAAATGCCTTCGGACAGCTCATCCAGCTTACGACCCTGTTCAGCCAATACGAGATTCATGCGGTTCATCTGGTCTTCAAGATGCATCAGATGAATTTCAAGTGATATATCAGACGGCATGAAGTTCAGTATCCATAAGCGTACGTATCATAACACTTATGGTAGTCCATAAATCCTTGTCACACAATAAAACAGTCGTTCATCATTGACTCGATTCCACTTGTATTTCTCCACGTTGAAAAAAGTTACATGTACTTTTTGTCATCTTATCTACAGATACAACCCATAACGGGTTCACGATTCCTCCACATTGAACTACTAAATTTCAAATCGGTAATCGCAGGTATCAGCAGCTGGCGAAAACTTTTTCATAGATTCCTCCTTTTCAGTGGTTGACCGGGCTGTGCGTTGTACAGTCCGGTTTTTTTATTTCAGATTCACCAAATAGTTCGCAATAAAAACTGTTAACGTTGTATGATAACTTCGATTCATATGGCAAGCCGAATACAGGAAACTGATATTAGAACCTTCCAGTCACTTCCTGACATTGATCCGGAACTGATTATCAAATCAGGTCTGGCACTTCTTCCACGCCTTTCGAAAGAAATAAATCTTTCCGACAAGGCCTAT
Source organism: Spirochaeta sp. (assembly GCA_030635565.1). Classification (GTDB taxonomy): domain Bacteria; phylum Spirochaetota; class Spirochaetia; order DSM-2461; family DSM-2461; genus UBA2779. The sequence continues at coordinate 5,201 of DAOVYP010000133.1, forward strand.
GTCAGTTACCGGATCGGTATTGCAAGAGTCACAATAGGGGAATACGAATCGGCATTCCGTTCACTTTCGGAAGCCCGGCAGATTCATGACAATCTCGGTGACATGGAAGGAGTCCTCAGAAATCAGCTGGCTTTCGGTATAATCTACGGTTTGTCCGAACAGCCGGAAGTGGCGTTCGAAACCTTTCTTACCATCCGGGACAAAGCTCGAAACCTGGAGCTGCCGGAGATAGAAGAAGAAGCCGATTGCAATATAGGCCGAGTCTGCTGCGATCAAAACAGATTTGATGAAGGATTGGGATTTCTGAATGCCGCTCTCAAACTGATTGAAACAACAGGTAACAGAGAGCATAAAGCGGCGGTTCTGCACCAACTGGGCCGGATTGCATTAAATCAGGGACATCTTGAGACGGCCGGCCAATACCTTGAAGAAGCCAATCACATCGTCTCTGAAGAGCAGGGGACTTTCAGATATGAGTACCTGATATCTCAGTGTGAACTCTTTACACATTCTTCCCGATTTGAAGAAGCCTCCGAACTTCTGACGAGTACACTGAACTTATGCCGACAGAACGGTATTCGTCGAGGTGAAATCCAGGCCCTTTATCAGCTCGGGAATCTTCACAATGAGACAGGAGAGCCGGAAAAGGCCTCAGAATATTGGAAGAAGTGCTACAAGCTCACCGATTCCCTCGGCATTCGTCAATACAGGATATTGAGCGGAGAGCGCCTTGTTGGCTATTACCGCCGGAGCGGGAAACACGAACTGGCCCTGGACTGCCTTGACAATATCCGGCGTGAAGAGCGTAAGGACCGCAATGAGAGGCTTCATCACACCATCAGCGTATACGACCAGAGTATGCGGATCGATGATCTGGAGCAGGAGATGCAGACCTGGCGACGGCGATCAAATGAACTGGAAAGGATACGCAGCGACAAGGAAGAATCCATCCGTGAACTGGAAACCATCAAGGAAATCGGACAGGAAATCACAGCATCCCTTGACCCGGATCAGATCGTCAAAATGCTCCATGACAGGCTTTCGCAATTGGTCGTCGTTAACGGCCTGCTGATTGCGTTCTACCTGGAAAACGAGCAGGAATTAGACATAAGATATATTATTGAGAACGAGAAACATCTGGAACCAACCCGTTGTCCGGTCCGGCTGGATGAATCCCTGAGTTCCTGGGTGGTACTCAAAGATCAGGATTTACTCATCAGCACCAGAGAAGAGTGTTTCAGCTATACAAAACAGATGTATCACGTGGATGGGAGTACTGTCC
>DAOVYP010000358.1 GCA_030635565.1 Spirochaeta sp.
CGGAACTCAGAAACCGATCTGAACTGTATCGGCCGGTCTCGGGATCGGTTATCTGGGCAGTCCCCGATTTGGCGGAAATCCGAAGACCCGGAACGGCTGCCCGGTGGGACGTTCCCGAAGGAGATGCGACAGTCTGTTCCATCAGTTCCAGCACTGTTCGCGCGGTTTTTGGTGAAATGACCTCCCTGACGGGTGTCCGGGGATATTCCTTTATCACTGAGCCGTCGGCTGCAATCACCTTTTCAACGATACGTGGCTGAAGTAGAACGCCTCCGTTGGCCAGTGTCGTCGCTGCCGAGACTATCTGAATGGCCGACACGCCCACTTCCTGACCGATGGCGATGGTTGGCTTGCTCCGTGCCGACCAGCCGGAGACCGGGTTCAGCAGGCCGTGAGATTCTCCCGATAATGGCAGGCCTGTGGGGCTGCCGAAACCGAAATTCTTCAAGCTCTTGTAAAAATCAGTTGAGGATATGGATTCGGAGGCCATGGCGACGGCTACATTACTGGAATGAATCAGTGCGCCCGGAACATCCAGGATACCGTAGTTTGCCAGATCAGAAATGGAAGGTATGTCATATCTGACGAATAGTTCCGGTTTGTATCCGCCCCTTGTATCGAAGGTATCGTCAATTCGGACTCCCCCCATATCCAGAAACGTGGACCATGTGAAGACTTTGAACACCGAGCCGGGTTCAAATGCGACTGCCAGCGGTCGGTTGATACGCTCATTCCAGGTGGATTCTGAGAATGTATTGGGATCGTAGGATGGGAGGGAAACCCATGAAAGAATTTCTGCGGTTTTTGCGTTCATAACCAGAATCATCATGGAGTCCGGATGATGTTCGTCCCATGCTTCTCCGGCGATCCTTTCAACCAGATATTGGGCGTTCATATCCAGTGTGAGATAAACGGTGTGTCCGTAAAGCCGGTCGGTATCCGACGTCATGCTGCCGGGAGCCAGAACTCGGTTGAAAGCATATTCAATCCCGTCCAGACCGATATTGTCGGTTCCGACATGACCGATCAAGGGAGCCGCCAGTTCCTTCATGGGATAGTGGCGTCCCAGTTCTTCCTGAAGCCCGATGCCGGGCAGGCGGCCTTCTTCGATCAGTTTCCTCACGGCATCGGACTGGGTTGGCGTCACCTGTCTCTGGATAAAGAGGAACCGGGATGAATTTCCTCCGGACAGCATGCGTGAAATGGTATTGGGATCCATATCCAGTACGGGACCGAGCAGGCTGCCGGTTATCAGTGGATCGACAATCTCCGGTTTCCATGCCGTGACCGACCATAGACGGGTCTGCAAAGCGATCAACCGGCCTTCCCTGTCGACAATGGACCCTCGTTCAGCCTTGGCAGGAGCATGAACCGGTGCTGAATCCGTCCGATTCGGAGAGAGCATGATAAAGGCAAACCTGATGACGATGAAAAGCGCGGCTGTAAGTGAAATGGCGATGAGAATGCGCATTCTGAATGTGGCGGGCCGGTCAACCATGGTTTCTCCGGAGCAAAACCCTGCCGATCAGGCTTTCAGGCGGCACATATCCGTAATTCCTGCTATCGAAGGACCGGAACTGGTTGTCCCCGACCATGAAAAGCGATCCTCCGGGACGGTTCTTTTCTTCATCCAGACGGTCCCACTGGGAGCCGGTCAGATACCAGCGTCCCCAGGGAGTTATCAACCATCCATGATCGATAACTGGTCTTTCGTCACTGTTGAGTACACATCTCTTTACAACGAGTTCCTGATCAAGAGGGCTGATAAAAACAGCGATATCACCGAGGCGAATCCGCCCGGCTCCCCGAAGCACGACAACCCACTGACCATCGGCCAGAGTCGGGGTCATGGAGTCTTCCCGGACCTTGATGAGCATGAGTTGGCTGCCGGCTGAAATCAGGATTATCGACAGTAAGAGAACGGGGATAATCGACCTGAAAGTCAGCAAGTTGCAGCGGCGGGATGACATGTTGGACAAAGGGTAATACGAGGGGTTTGTTTTGTCGATATGAAGGGAAGGAGGGGAAACTGGTGTCGGTATCCGGAATGCGTGTAAGACCGGTCTATGAACCTGTATTGATGGGGAATAAAAGTATCATAACCAGGGGCAAAGCCCCGGTTACTGAACTGTCCCCGGCGCCTGCTCGCAAGTTCGCTTCGCGAACCCGTTGTTATCCTCCTGTTAGATTGGGAATCAAGCATGTGGGACAGCCACTTCCCGACGATAATCCACGTTTCTCCCGACGTGCAACATCGCGTAGAAAGGGCAGAATACGGTCTGAAGTCGTTCGGCCTGCTGCCGGGAAACTGAGCGGGGTGAAGATATTCCCCATATTCGCAGCAGCCTTCATCCTGATGATTCTTGTTGTTACCGGATCCCTTGACTATTGGATTCTGATGGCCGGCCCTATCGACGCCGGATCTTTTCCGGGAGATGTGGAACCTGTCGTGTCGGTTCTCATAGCATCAGTGGATATGCCCTCTTCAGCCGGTAAACCGGTTGAACTGGTATACACCGGACACCGTGTTGCCAGGGGTGAAACCCTGTCACGTATCTCCTACAAATACGGTCTTTCACCGGCAACCCTGATCAGTATCAACAACCTGAAAAAACCTGATGATGTCAGAAGCGGCGTTACTCTGGTCATTCCCTACATGGACGGTGTCAGGGTTGTGCCCCGGCCGGGAGAAAGTCCCGAGGATATAGCTGTCCGATTCGATACGCTTCCGGAGATGGTTCAGCTACTGCCCGGCAGCGGGGAATATTTCGTATCCGGTGGATCGGCAGACAGCGGAACACCTTCTTCTTTCATCAAGGATGTTTTCCTCTATCCTGTATCGGGACGGATTCTCACGGCATTCGGAGAGGGCGTGGATACACTGACGGGGATTTCCTATGAGTCGGATGGTATCGATCTTTCAGCAATCGAAGGAACGCCTGTCATTGCATCACGGGAGGGTACGGTGATTCTTACCGGCCATCATTCCTCATATGGCCTGTATGTCATCATGTCCCATTCCGGTGGATGGAAAAGTTTCTACGGCCATCTGAGCCGAGTTGATGTGGCTCCCGGTGATGAGCTTGAGAGCGGAATGGCCCTGGGGGCGGTAGGCGATTCCGGAACGGCGCGCAGCTACAGGCTTCATTTCGCCCTTATACATGACGGGAATACTGTCGATCCCCTGGACTATCTGTTCTAAGCAGGTTATTCGTTCCTAGGCGCCGCAGCAGTTTTTGTATTTCTTACCGCTTCCGCAGGGGCAGGGTTCGTTCCGACCGACTTTCGGGGTCGCACGTTTTACCTGAATTTTATCAGGCCTGGCTTCCAGGCGCTCTCCCGCCCTACAACGGCCTGTACTGCCTGCGCAC
>DAOVYP010000477.1 GCA_030635565.1 Spirochaeta sp.
ACTGGTAAGCCGCCGCTATCCGGGGGAGTTCCTCTTCGATGTAATCGATGGGATTCAGGGAGTCGGCCGCCCCGAAATTGAGATGGAGGCGCCGGGGTGCGATGAGGGATACGTATTCAGGGATGTCCCCGACCCTGCCCAGTCCGGGGATATAGTTGGAAAATGAATGATTGATGGCCATGCCGTCCATGGCCGCCTGACTGGGCATGCAGCAGTTACCCACCATGCATTTCAGGCGTTCATCCCAGGGACCGATAAGCCAGGTGAAGGTGGAGCCCAGTGAATGACCATAACAGCCGATCCGTGAGGTATCAACCTCAAACCGGGAGCAGAGATAATCGACGGCCCTGCTGCAGTCGAGAATGTTCTTCCAGGCCAGGGATTTCCCGCCGGCCAGATAACGCATGGCCATGTGCCTCTCGTAAGCGACACCCTCGAGGCTTTCATGACGCCGGTCTTCAAAGCCCAGGGCGTCGGGACAGATGACGATATACCCTTCCCGGGCCAACAGCGGTCCGGTATGCTGCATCGGGTTTCCGGCGAAACCGGCGCTCTCGCTTTTTCCGAGATGATATTCATTGTTATGCTGATGCCAGACGGCGACGGCCGGAGTCTGTTGTCCGACGTTCCGACTGCCGGCCTTCGGGATGAGCAGCCAGGCTTCCACCCTCTCGCCGGGTTCAACCTGATAACTGATACACTCGGCGATGTGATCGCCCCGGTCCAGGGTCTCAAGAACTTCAGCTTCCAAAGCCGACGGATCCGGCCAGGGACCGCCCAACAGGCTCCGGACGGTATCACGAAACACATTGGTATTTGAGCCGGAATTATTCATATTATTACCCCAGGATGGCGATCAGCAGAACACAGGATATCAGTATCGCCATGGTTCCATGAAGATAGTCCCGGCGACGAAACCAGGAAACAGAAAGGACTATCAGTGTCGGCAGAGCCGTGCTGGCCAGAATTGCCAATGCCGCGGTACTCAGGAAATAACCGTTACGGATATTCCCGAACCAGCCGGTTTCGAAGACAAGACCGGTTTCACTTCGATAGGTTTCGGATGACTCGCTCCAGTGTGCGGCCGATTCCGCCGGAGAAACCTCAGAAGGAACAACACCCATCACATAGAGCGTGAAAACAACCAGGGATACAATCAGTCCCGCCCAGCCCATCCATTTAAACCAGACGGCCGCACGTTTTTCAACTGTTTTCATCCCATTACCCCCAGACCCGCCAGTACGGAGCGCAGTCCCGCCAGCATCAGGAATCCAATGACGATCCAGCGGATCGCCGTCGGTTTGGTCCGGGTGAGCAGCCGGGCACCGATTCGGGTTCCCAGCATCATCCCGACCACCGAGGGTACGGCGATGACGGGAAGCACAGCCCCCTGATTCAGATACACCCAGGATGCCGCCGACCCGTTGATTGCGATAATGAGTATGCTGGTGGCCACCGAGACTTTCAGCGGTGCACCAAGAAGCAGATTCAGGGCCGGAACATTGGCCCATCCGGCTCCCAGGCCGAACATGCCGGCCATGAAACCGATGACTAAGAACAGTATAAAACCCGGAAGCAGGCGATGAATATTCCAATGGACGGTATCCCCGGTGGCTACATCGGTATAGTTCCCCCCGATGCCCATTCGAAGCGAGAGGGGATCAGGTACGGCCACATGAGGATGATCGGCCCGTTTGGCCAGGGACATCAGAGCGACGATGGACAAAACCACCGCTCCCAGGGACAGTTCCACCACATGGGAGGGCAGAGCCAGGCCCAAGTTGGCTCCGATAAGAGATCCTATTGATCCTGCCAGAGCCATGGGCAATGCCAGGCGCAGGGATGCCATTCCACTCCCCAGGAGTCGGGGCGCCGCGGAGAGGGCACCGGCCAGGGCTACCAGAAGACCTGATCCTCTGACGAAATCCAGGTGAAAGGGAAACACCGCTCCGACGATGGGAACGTAGAGGATGCCGCCGCCGACACCAGCTACTATGGCCACGATGCCAAGGACAAAACAAAATGCAAAGAGCAGCAGCGACCAGCCCCACCAGGGCAGCGAGCTGTCTGCCGGCAGCGCCGAAGCATCCGCCGCCCCGGCGGCAAAGGCGCCAGAGGTCAGTAAAACCAGCAGGAGTAATCCGAGTAGAGGAATTTTCCACATCGCAAACCGGGGCATTCGCATTAAGGACTCCAGAGCAATTCTGGCGTATTATCCCCGACCCCGCGGTAACGGGGCAAGCACTAAAGTTCCGCTGATAGATTCAGACCTGCTTCCGCCGGCTCCGATTCATCAATTGCCTGACTGTGACGGTACTGATGAAAGAGCAGTCTTTATAGACGATGTCGGCTTCGACGAGCAGTTCAGGCTTCCCGATACCGATGGCGAACATCCCGGCAAGTTTGAC
>DAOVYP010000471.1 GCA_030635565.1 Spirochaeta sp.
CACACGCCCTTCCCGGGTATGGCTTTTCAAGCCCACCGTACCCTCTGCAATGTCAACGCACCGCGGAAAAAGACAGAGGTGAAGGAAGACTTTGCCAATCGGGTGATACCAGCGCTCCGGTTTTCCAGACGTTTGGGTTCCACTTACGGTTCAAGCAACATGGTTGGTACAGCCGCACTGCTTTCCGGTGACTCCGAAGTGAAAGATGGAGACAGGGTGGGTCTCTACGCCTACGGATCAGGGGCAATCGGTGAATTCTGGAGCGCCAAGGTTATCGGAGGTGCCCGGGAGCTGATGAAGTCCATGGGAATCGAAACTCAGCTTGATGCCCGCAGGGATGTGTCGATAGAAGAGTACGAAAAAATTGAGCTCACGCGTAAGGATTCTATCGAAGTACCGGAATACACCCCCGACCGAAGCTTTCCATCAGGTCTATGGGACTCGAACTACGAGGGGAAAGGACTTCTCACGCTGGAGAAAGTCGAGAATTATATCAGGACTTATGCGTGGAGCTGAATCCCTCGCGGGTGGAATCCTCCGTCGATTCCGGCGTCGGTCTCATCGTCATGGCGGGTGGCGATCAGGGTAATCGGCTGAGACCTTCGCTGCTGAAGGCAGTCACTGAAGCCGTTCACAACCATGTGGCTGATTCAGAAGTCCGATTCATTCTCCTGCGCTCACGAGGGGCTCATTTCTGCCTGGGGATGGATCTGGCGGCATTTCTTGATAATGCGGACAAAGTGGTGTTTGAAAAAGAAATCCAGGCCTATGCCAATATGCTGGCAGTCCTGAATGAATGCCCGAAGACAACGGTTGCCGTCGTGGAAGGCGCGGTTAAAGCAGGCGGTGTCGGACTGGTAGCCGCATGCGACATCGTAATCGCCGCCGAAAATGTCGAGTTCGAGTTAGGTGAAGCATATTTCGGGCTCATTCCAGCTAATGTGATGCCATATCTTCTCACCAGGCGCATCTCACCTAAGAGGGCGGCTTATCTGGTTCAGTCGGCTGCTGTAATGAGTGCCCGGGATGCCAGGGATATCGGATTGGTTGAGGAAGTTCATCCTCCTGAAAAAATGGAATCCGCCGTCAGAAAACTGGGACGGCGTCTCGTTCGCATCTCACCGAAGGCCACCGAAAGGTATAAAACTTTTGTCGTGGACATCATGGGTATTCCCTTCGAGGAACGAGGGAAGCGAGCAGTAGATGAATTGGTGAAGATTGCATTGGAACCGGGTACACGTGAAGGGGTTCGTGCCTTTACCGAAGGCGATATTCCGGAATGGTTCGGCCGGTTCAAGCCCGGTTCGGCACTGACCGGATCGGGTGAAAAGGGGATGTTATGAGCGGAGTCATTGACTTGAAGGTTGACGGTGATGGTATTGCGTGGGTGAAGATGAACGATAAAAAAAACAAGAACATCTTCTCCGAGAAATTCATTGAAGATTTCCTGAAAACCATGAACGATTTAGATAATCTTTCGGAATCTCCGAAAGTTATGGTGCTCCAGGGACTGCACGACGTGTTCTGTGCCGGCGCGGATAAAGATACTCTCATTGCTCTGACCGAAGGTAGAGTCGTCGTTAAGGATCTGGTCCTGTCGGAACGTCTGGTGAACATTGAGTTTCCCATCATCGCCGCGGTAGAAGGCCACGCCATGGGCGGTGGTCTTGCAATGGCCACCTGTTGTGACATAGTTGTCGCTGCCAGGGAAAGCCGGTACGGCGCGGTATTCATGTCCATGGGCTTTACTCCCGGGATGGGCACCACCACATTGTTGTCCGAACTCGTCGGTCCCTTCGCGGCATCCGAGATGATGTATACCGCCAAGCGGTTCAAGGGTAGTGAGCTGGAACGTATGGGTACCAACATCAACCGCATCGTAACTAAAATGCGTGTTATACCTGTTGCCAGGGATATCGCCCGGCAGATTGCCGAGAAGAATCCCAAGTCCATCCAACTTCTGAAATATACCCTGAGCATCAGGAAAAAGAAGCTTTTGATGGATGCCCGTCTCCAGGAAGACATGATGCATCGGATCAGCTTCGGCTTTCCAGAAACCCGGAGTCATATTGACGATCTATACGCCGAATTGGAGAAATAATGACAGCGATTGATCTTTCGGGGAAAACGGCGCTTATAACAGGCGGGACGGGAGGTATCGGTCTGGCCACGGCCCTGGAACTGGGTGCCGCCGGTGCCAACACCGTTATCACCTACCGATGGGGGTCCACCGAAGAGGAAGTTCTCCTTAAGCTTTTTGCGGACCGGGGCGCTCCAAAGCCCCTCGTCCTCGAAGCCGATGTTTCCCGGGAGGAAGACACCGGTCTGGTAATGGAAGCTGTGAAGGATTCAGCAGACGGTATCGATATTTTCATCAGCAATGTCGGCTTTGCACTCAAGGCTGAAACCCTGGACGACTACCGTAAGAAATCACTCTATAAAACCTTCGATTAC
>DAOVYP010000034.1 GCA_030635565.1 Spirochaeta sp.
CTACCCGGGATAAGGGATCTGTAACATACAATGCAGCTATTGAGAGTGCCGCTACAGATGATCTGGATAAAAATATTTCTGAGTTTGCCTGCAAAATAGAAAGAGAAACTAAAAGAAGAGGGTTTGACAAAGCAGAACGGCAAGTTATCCTTGGGGACGGAGCTGTATGGATCTGGAATATAGCAGGAGAGCTTTTCCCAAATGCAATCCAAATTATTGATCTTTATCATGCCAAGGGCACAATTTCAAATGCAGCCAAAGAAATTTTTGGTACAGAAAACGATTTTGGTAAACAGTGGGGTAAAGATCGCAGGGACGATTTGGAGGCTGGCAGAATTGATACTATTCTGAATAAACTTGAGCCGTTCCTTGGAAAATGTGAAGAAGCGGATAGCTGCAGGAAATATCTACTCAAAAATAGAGTGCGTCTGAGATATCCACATTTCCGCAAGATGGGATTGTGTACATCCAGCGGTATTGTAGAATCAGGATGTAGACACGTCATTGGTGCCAGGGTAAAGCAATCAGGTATGCATTGGACGGTTCAGGGAGCTAATGCCATTATTGCTCTGCGATGTTCAAAGCTCAGCGGAAGGTTCGATGCATTTATAGCTGAACGGAGGAAATCTGCTTAGGAATAACGATTTTGTCGTGCACCCTGAACGAGGTAATGTATCTAAAATTGCCCCATCAACCTTCAGCAAAATTCAAAATTTTTCCAATAAACATTACCCATTCTCGGACAGTTCTTTGATAAAGGCCTTGATTTCCTGAATTGAATCCGACGCTTTGAATGGAACCGGTATTTCCGCTTCCACCTTTTTCGCATAGTAGCTGATTAGCGGATTTGGTATTGTAACAACCATTCCGATGCATCCCAGCTGCTTGAGTTTTTTGGACCAGAATATGACACGATCAATGGATTCAGGGGTCAGAGCAAAGCTGTCATCAACGTCGGCCCAGAGAATCCAGCGATCCAATCCGGATGCGGCTTCCAATATTTTTTCCCAATTCCTGTCGATTCCCTCATTGTTTGATCCGTAGCGCGGATTGCTGTGAACGACGATACCTTCAACGGTGACAGTGGTTTCTCCATGCTCTTTCATATTGTCTGTACAAAGTATTATTTATCGAACGATCAAGTCAATTTAATATCCCGGGTCAGATTATACGCGTGATACCATTGAAAAACAGATACCCGGCATATCCCAGCAGAAACACGGCACAGACGGCAATCAATCCCTGGTAAACACGATCGGGGAGGATGTCACGACCCTTGTGAATCGCCAGAGAGACGAAAGCGTACCAGATGAGGTCAGCAAGAATATGACCGATGAAAAAAGCCAGGATACCGGGTAATCCCAGTTTCCCGGAACTTAAAACATAACCCAGACCGATGGTGGCCCACCAGATGATCCAGTAGGGATTGGCCAGGCTCATCAAGGCTCCGGTGAGGGGCAGGGACTTTCCTGATTCTTCCGTCTCACCCGCCAGAGACAGTCCGGGTAAAGAGCGGAACATCCCCAGTGCCATCCAGACCAGGAAACCACCGCCGGCGAATGCGATGATGATGAACGCGGTATTGCTGACCAGGAGGGGGGCCAGGCCCAGGAAGAGTCCGATGATGAGGAGGGCTTCCAGTACCCCGTGACCCAGGATGAACAGGGGCCCCACCTTCCAGCCCCGACGGCCGCTTTCGCTGATGGTGGCGCTTAAAAGAGGCCCGGGCATCAACGCGCCGGAAAAGGCAATAAGAAACGAAGTGATGAAGATGCCGCCGAGTTTCTCCATGTAGAAACAAATTATGTGAATATCGGTATCAAGTCAATTACGGCAAAAAAATAAAAAATGATTTACTTGCATAATTGGTTAACCAGTCGTATACTATCCTGGAATTGGTTAACCAATGGAAAAATTTTACATGTTGTGAGGCTGAGACTGAGTAAATGGATTCAGAAGAACTGGTCGATCCGACAAATACAGTTATTGATAACATACGCACTCTGATAGCCGACAGAACATATAAACCCGGCATGAGGCTTCCCTCTGAACGGGTACTGGCCGATTCCATGCACACCACCCGGGGGTATATCAGAAAAGCACTTCAGAGGCTCGAATTGTACGGTGTTATTTCGATCCGTCCTCAATCGGGGATCTACATCGCTGAGATGGGAGCCGGTGCTTTGGATGGTCTGATTTCCAATATCCTCACAATGGATCCCCAAACAGTGTGGGATTTCATTGAAACCAGGAGTCACCTTGAAATTCTGTCGGCCGGTCTGGCGGCGGAACGGGCCAATGAGGAAAATCTGGAGAAAATCAGGGTCGCACATCGAAATTTCATTAACGCTTTTAAAAAGGGAGAAAAGACCCTCGAGACCGATCATCTCTTCCATCTCGCTATCGTAAAAGCCTCGGGAAACAGTGTTCTCCAATCACTGATTTCGTTATTGACCCCGGATATCATCGCCTTGAACCGGGATTTCGTCGAGAAGGATGAGGTCAATTATCGGAATACCCCCGAAGAACACCAGCGTATCGTCGATTCCATCGAGTCCGGGGAACCGGATGCCGCTTCGGCGGCCATGAGTAAACATATGGATGCCTCCAAAATACGTCGGATGGGAAAACAACGGAGAAATTGAATGAAGCAACAACGATTTGGTGGAAATCCGGACATCGATAGAATTGAAGATTTTGCACTTCAACTCAGAAGGGACAGTTTGAGGATGATACATCATGCAGGTGCCGGTCATATCGGCGGTACCCTCGGGTTGGCGGACTACATGGCGGTTTTGTACGGGTATGCAATGGCATTCGATTCCGGTAACCCTGCGGATTCCGAGAGGGACAGGCTGGTTCTGAGTAACGGGCACACCTGTGCCGTGTGGTATGCCGCATTGGCCCGCAAGGGTTTTCTGCCCCTTGAAGAATTGGGTACATTCCGGCGTCTGGGTTCCCGGCTGCAGGGGCACCCGGCACGAATGCACTTTCCGGAACTCGTGGAAACATCATCGGGCCCCCTGGGTCAGGGTTTTTCCGTCGCTAACGGAATAGCCATTTCCAGGAAGCTCCGGGGAAGTTCCGCCCGGATTTACTGCATCCTGGGTGATGGAGAACTCCAGGAAGGCCAGGTATGGGAAGCGGCGATGACGGCCGCCCATTATAAATTGGGGAATCTGATTGTATTCATCAATGCCAATGGTCTTCAGATTGACGGCCGGGTTGAGGATGTGATGAACATCGCACCCATCGAGGGCAAATTCGAATCCTTCGGCTGGAATACGGTATCCATTGATGGTCATGACATTGCGGGAATCATCAAAGCTCTTGAGGCAATAAACGGGGGCGAAGGCAAACCGACGGTCCTGGTCGCTGATACAGTAATGGGAAAAGGCGTTCCTTTTATGGAAGGAAAGGCGGAGTGGCACGGTACCTGGCCTGATAATACTCAAAACGAAGAGGCTCTGCAGGCCGTTGGTGCATCATCCACTTTTAAGGATTTCCCGATCTCAGAGGAGTTGGTTCATGCCGGTTGAAAAAGTCGCCATGCGAGACATGTTCGGAAGGGCTGTTTTCGAGCTTGGAGCATCCAATCCGAATGTCGTCGTCCTTACCGCCGATTTGACCGATGCGATTAAAACAACGGCGTTCAGTGAAAAATACCCGAACCGATTTTTTCAGATGGGAATCAAGGAGTCCGATATGGTCGCCACCGCCGCCGGCATGGCCGTCGACGGATTGGTTCCCTTTGTCACAACCTTTGCCGCCTTCGCCACCAGCCTTGCCAATCAGTCGGTGAGGGTTTCGGTTGGATACAACAGGGCTAACGTAAAAATCACAACCAGTCACGGCGGCGTCTGCGTCGGCGGGGACGGGGCGACACATCAATCCTTCGAGGACGTCGCACTGATGAGGATGATCCCGGGCATGACGGTTGTCGTTCCATGTGACGGACCGGAAGCTTACCGTGCCACCGCCGCGGTCGCGGCACATCCGGGTCCTGTATATCTGAGACTTGGCAGGATTCCGACTCCCGTCGTTACCAGTGAATCCGATGAGTTCATCATCGGTCGGGCGAACACACTGCGTGAGGGACGGGATATCGCCATCGTGGCTAATGGCCTTATGGTTCCCGCTTCACTGGAAGCTGCCGACGTCCTGAGTCGTGACGGCATCGAGGCCCGGGTGATAAACATGCACACAGTCAAACCCCTTGATGGAGAAATTCTCGCCCTTGCGGCCAGGGAATGCGGAGCCGTAGTTACCGCTGAGGAGCACAGTATCCTCGGCGGCCTCGGTGGCGCTGTTGCGGAGTTTCTTTCAGGTGAGTTTCCGGTTCCTGTTGAGAGAGTCGGTATAAAAGATACATTCGGCGAATCCGGCGAGCCGGAAGAAATACTCGAAAAATACGGCCTGACGGCCCTTGATATCGTTAATTCGGCCAGGCGAGTCCTGGTTAGAAAATAATTGGAGGTTCCAATGAAGAAAATCATGCTCTCCCTGCTTTGTCTCCTGGTCGCCCTGGCTGTGTATGCCGGCGGTGGATCGGATGTACCGGACGCAGCTGAGGAAAAGCCGCAGGAAGTGACGTTCTGGTATCATTTCGATGATCCTGAAACGGCCCTCAATCCCCTGATTGAGAAATTCGAAGCCGAAAATCCCGGTATCACCATCAAGGCTGAACGGGTGGCGTGGGATGTGTACAACCAGAAGCTGCTCACCTCAGTCGCCGGCGGGAATCCCCCGGATGTGGCCCAGGTGAAACTCTGGTGGCAGCCCCAGCTTGTGGAAATGGGAGCTCTTCTTCCCCTTGAGGATTACATCAGCGATTGGGGCGGGAAAAGCGATGTGTTCGACAAGATCTGGGAACTCACGAAGTACTCCGATGGTCATCAATACTACATGCCTCTTCAGATGGTTATTCTCTATCTGTATTACCGGACCGACATGTTTGATGAACTCGGCCTGGAAGTTCCCAAAACCAGGGCTGAATTCCTTGAAACGGCAAAGGCACTGACCCGGGACACCGACGGCGACGGCAATATCGACGTTTATGGTTTCGGAATCCGGGGAGCCCGTGGCGGACACGACTGGTGGGGAACCTTCGTTCTATCCAGCGGCGCCGAGTTCTTTGACGACAAAGGCAACTCCGGTCTGACTACCGCTGAGGCCATTGCGGCCAACCAGTGGTTTATTGACCTCTACCGCGTGCATGAAGTAAGTCCCCCGACGACTCCCAGCGACGGATTCAAGGAAATCATCGCCAACATGAGTTCGGGAAGAACAGCCATGACGATTCACCACCTGGGAAGTTCCAAACAGCTTGAGGAAGTTCTGGGTGACAAGCTCTCCGCCGCTCCCGTTCCCATGGGAACCGAAGGTTCCTGGACCTCATTCGGGGACGAAGAAAATGCGGTCTTCGCGGCGACTGAAGTTCCCGATGCGGCATTCAAATGGGCGGCCTTCCTGGCCACCGCGGAGAACAACGCAGTCTGGCAGAAATCCAGCGGTCAGGTTTCCATCAACAAGAGCAATGCCGCAGCCGGCGGAAGCCGATTCCTGCAGGCTACCACCGATTCAGCCGACTTCGCCGGAGTCTTACCCGCTCATCCGGGTACCGCCGAGTTCGTGGAATCACTCTGGCCGGCTCTCATGCAGCAGGCCTTTATGGGTGAAATCACCAGCGAGGAAATGATGCAGTCCATCGAGGATCATTTCGCTCAGTAATTGCCAAAGTTATTGTGCAGCAGGGCCGTTTTCATAAACGGTCCTGTTCGCGCAATAGGTCACAAGATCTGGAGTTCCCGAAAATATGAAGCCCCGTTCCCGAATATTCCCATACTCACTCATCACTCCTGCCATGGTGATAACCATACTGATCATCTTTATTCCGATGTTTCGGACATTAACCTACAGCTTGACAAATTACATACTCTGGAAACCCGCGGAGAGAGGCTTCGCGGGCCTGGAGAACTACCGGAAAGCCTTTACCGATCCGATATTTCTCTTGTCACTGAAAAATACGGTCATATGGATTGTTGTTATTATAACGGGCCAATTCCTACTGGGACTCGGGACGGCCCTGCTGTTGAACCGGGATTTTATCGGAAGGGGCGTCGCCCGTTCTCTCATCCTGATTCCCTGGGTCACCCCAAGTGTCATTACAGCATTGATGTGGCGCTGGATGTATGACGGAAATCAGGGGGTCATCAATGAAATTCTGGTCCGCATGGGGATACTCGATGTGTATTTCCCTTTCCTGGCCAACAGTCACACGGCCCTCTGGGCCATCATGTTCGCTTTGCTCTGGCAGGGGTTTCCATTTTTTGCCATCATGATTCTGGCCGGACTTCAATCAATCCCTAACGAACTGTATGAAGCGTCCGAAGTGGATGGGGCCGGCCGCAGGATCAAATTCTTCCGCATCACGCTTCCTATGCTCAAACCCGTCATCCTGACAACGATACTGCTTCGGACTATCTGGGTGGCAAATTCACTGGATATCATTTTTATCATGACCGGCGGAGGGCCGGGATACAGCACCCATACGTTGCCGGTGTACTCATATATCAGGGCTTACAAGGGTTTTGATTTCGGGTATTCCTCAGCGATTGCGGTACTGCTTACAATCTTCCTCATCGCATTTGTCGCGGTTTATATCCGAAGTATTTTAAAGGATGGGGAGTCGTGACAAAATCTACCTCCCGAGTCCTGCGGGTCTTCTCGACATATCTGCCTGTTTTGCTCATCGTCCTGTTCGCCATGTCACCATACATATGGACATTTCTCTCTTCGATTACTCCGGAAACCGATCTCTACACCAGGGAATTCCATTTCGTTCCCGAGCATCCGACAATCAACAACTATGTCCGCCTTTTCACGAAGATCCACTTTGCCCGAAATATCATTGACAGCATATTCGTCGCCGTGGCGACAGCCATTTTTGGATTGACCATCACTGTTCCCGCCAGTTACAGCTTTTCGCGTTTCAGGTTCCGGGGCAGGAAAATGATGCTGATGCAGTTCCTGGGTATCAACATGTTCCCGATTATGCTGCTCATCATTCCCCTCTTCATCATCATGAAGAATCTTCACCTGATGGATACGCATCTCGCCCTTATCATCTCGTATTCAACCATGGCGATACCTTTTTCAGTGTGGATGCTCACCAGTTTCTTCAATTCCATTCCAACCGAATTGGACCAGGCGGCGATGATTGATGGTTGTTCCGGTATGCAGGTGATGTTGAGAGTGACAATCCCGATCGCGATGCCCGGCATCATTTCAACCGGAATCTACATCTTCATCACGGCATGGAATGAGTTTCTTTATGCCGCGATTCTCACGAGCAGTCAGGTTCGAACCATACCGGTTGCCCTCCAGAACATGATCGGGGAGTATCAGATCGAGTGGGGATTGCTGACGGCCGGAGGTATCGTCAGCGCTCTACCCGTCATTGTGCTCTTTTTCTTCATTCAGAGGCACCTGATCAGCGGTATGACCGCAGGAGCGGTTAAGGGCTGACAGCTGTTACAGATGGGGTGCGCAGGCCCAGGCGGCGACCGATGTTTCTTCTCCCGCATTGATTGAATAATGCGAAGCTCCGGGTGGAATCAGCAGGCAGTCGCCTTTCTCCAGCCGGAAATACTCATCCGTATCGGGCATATGGATCATCAGGATGCCCTGAATCACATAGACCGTTTCGTGAGCATCGTCATGGCCGTTATCCAGGCAGGCTTTCTGCCCGGGCAGCAGGGTACTGACGGAAAAAATCAGTTTGTCGGTATGGGCGTAAATCTGGGTGCATTCTTCTCCTTCCATGATGAATTTACCTTCACCGTTACGAATGAGTTGGGGTTTCAATTGCTGCCTCCTTGTATACCCGTTTTATCGAGGAAAGAACGGATGTCTCCGACGAACCGCTTGTCTTTGGTTACATCCCCATATCTGCTGCCGTTTTCCGGTTACCATAATTGCAATTATAACGACGCAGATGCAATTTTGCTTATTCCGGCACGAGCCGTCTGGTTGTACAGACAAAAAACTTGAGATGATCATATTGCACAGTAATTGCAAGTTCCTGTAACATAACGATACCGACGACGGAGGAACGTGGTGAAATTCCACGGCTGTCCTCTGCCAACTGTAATCGGCGACGGATCCGTCTGCATGCCACCGAAAGGGAAGGCGACGGGTTTTGTGCCGAAAGCCAGGATATTCCGTCGCGGTTAAATGCTGTGGAGGCACTTATGTCCCGTCTCGTGGCCCTGCTGGGCCTGTCGTTGGTCGTTCTGACCGCTGTTTTTTCCGAAGAAATGGAAATCGTCGTTACCGCATCCCGGGTGGAAGAAGATGCCCGGTCGACTCCGTCCTTCGTCCGTATCATACCGGAGGACGTCATAGAAAGAGGGGATTCAGTCCTCGATGCTCTTCGAACCCTGCCGGATATCGCTATCAGGGAATCCTCTCCGGGTAAAGAGTACGTGTCCATGGGGGGATTCGGGGAGAACGGTTTTGCCCGCACCCTGATTCTTGTTGACGGCCGGCCGGTCAACCGGGCCGATATGGCCTCTGTGAACTGGCGGTCCATCCCCCTGGACCGTGTGGAGCGGATCGAAGTGGTGAAAGGACCCATGTCCAGCCAATATGGGGACCAGGCCGTCGCCGGTACCATCAACATCATCACAAAGGATCCCGAAGGTTTCGAAGCCTGGGCTCGAGGGAACCTGACCACCAATCTTACCAATCGCCAGGCGGCCGGTGCCGCATGGGGCGGAGAGTCATTTCGGGCGGAGGGTGCTTTCAGCCGGGAAGATTTCAGGCCGACAAGGGACCGGTCCGACAGCCGGACAATCACCGTGAATCTCGGCCTGGGCGCCACCGCCGGACTGGTGGATTTTAATCTCGGCGGTTCTTTCTCCGATGGTGAGTATCAGCTGCCGGGCGGGCTTACCGAAGCCCAATATGACAACAATCCGGATCAGGCTGTGAACCAGGAAGATGAAGTTTCCGAAATCACCTGGAGCACAAACCTGAATACAAAGGCCTCCTTTGGGCAGCTTTCTCTTGCCATGCCCCTGTCCTGGCGCCGAGTCGACAGTACCGTGGACATGACATCATGGTTCTCCTTCAATGACGTGATTCTGGATGACCTCCGGGGCACCATCCAGGCCGATATGAGCCTTTTTATCGGTGATTCGGCAGCCCTGGTACCTGTAGCCGGTATCGATGCCAACTGGTCGAAAATTTCCGTCGATGCATATGCCGAAAAGGAACGGATTAACCTGAACTCCAGTGAATCGGCCCGCAGATATGATCTGGGAGCCTGGGCACGGCTCAAAGCCTTACTCGGCATGAACTGGGTGGCGGACGCCGGAATGCGGTTTTCGGTGTATGAGATATCCGGAGGAGGTGACAGTGTCATGTACACCCCCTTCGTCTATGATGTTGGGGCTTCCTGGCTGCCCGGAGAAAAATGGGCCGTCAGTTTCCGGTACGGCCGGGTATTCCGATACCCCATGCTGGACGAGCAGGCCTCGTATTACGGCTTCGGCCCTCCGGGAATCAACATGGATTTGAAACCTGAGTTCGGTCATCATGTCACTTCCTCTCTCGAATACCGTGCCGGACGATTCACAACGGCAGCAGCCCCATATTTCATCGCCATGAACGATGAGATTGCCTATAATCCTCTTACTTTCAAGAATGAGAATATCGGTGATACATACCATGTCGGCGGCGTTGTTTCCGGTGCCTGGTCCGGTTCGGTTCTCGGACTTGAAGCCTCGTATTCCTACGATGCCGCCCGGTTCGCCGATACCGGTAAAACCGTACCCCTGGTTCCTGAACACACTGTTTACGGCAGAATCTCCGTCAAGCCTGTCGGAACACTGGAATTTTCCACCGATGCCAGGGTGTCATCCGAGTATTTCAAGGGCGGGGACAATGACAATGCTCAAGGAGCAGTGAGCGGCAGGATCGGCTGGAATGCCGGTATCGACTGGCATCCGATGAAGGGGCTCACAATCTATGCAAAGGCATTGAATCTTCTGGATGACCGGACACCCACGGTGGTTTACTGGAATTCGTGGACCGGGGATGCCTGGTATCCAACCGAAGGCCGGGAATTTAAATTCGGTGCAAACTGGCAGTATTGATGTACCGCCGGCGGCTGGCAGCCGCAGTGGTCATGTCTCTGGGATTTCATGGTGTATTGCTGGCCGTTGTCGGTATCGGGATAGTATCGAAACCTGTCGAAACCGATCCTGACGGTATACCGCCGAGGGCCATTACAACTACCGTGCGACTTGCTGCACCTCACCCGAAAGGGATTCAGTCTCCCGTCGAAATCCCGGGAGCAGAAATTCCAGTAGCTGCGCCTGTGCCGAAAGCTGTTCCGGCCTCCATCACTCCATCAGTTATCGACAAAACTGATATTGAGGTGCCGGTCGCGGAAGTCGTTGAAGCAGATCCTGTCGATAGTCCGGACACCGGAGTTGCTCGCGGATCGGAAGCTTCAGAACTTGCTGTTTCAGGTGAAGGAGTAGCAAATGGCCTTTCTTCAGGGATACCGGCTGATTCAGAGCCGTCCCTTCTTTCAATCCCGAATCCCGAATACCCCATACTTGCCCGACGTATGGGGGTGGAAGGGGTGGTGATTCTTGATGTGACGGTGGATCAGGAAGGTATCCCTGTCGATTGTCTGATTCTGGCTCCCCGCAGCCACCGGGTACTCGAAGAATCGGCATTGGCTGCGGTGATGAAGGCCAGGTTCCGGCCCGGTACGGAGGATGGAAAACCCGTAAGGGATATATTCCGTCTCAATGTTCGTTTCGAGTTGTCGAAATAACCGGCTGATGAATCTTGAGAAGAGCTAAATCTTGTCGGGATCGGCTCCATACAGGTATTCCATGGTATTCAGGGCCGCGATGGTACCATCGTTCACGGCTGTGGTAATTTGCCGAAACTTTTTAGCTTTAATATCTCCAGCGGCGAAAACACCCGGCACATTTGTTTCCATTCCCTCATCGGTGACGATTTCACCCCTCTGATTAATTTCCAGGGTATCAGTGAACGGTCCGCTGCTCGGAACATATCCGATCAGGATAAAGGCTCCCGTGGCATCAATCTTCGAAATTTCTCCGGTTTTCTTCTTTCGGTTTCGGGCACCGGTCAGAGTTTCCCCGCCAATGAATTCTTCGATTTCCGATTCCATCATGAAGGATATCTTCGGGTTTGTTTCAGCAGCATTAATTGCGTGAGGATAGCCCTGGAAATGATCAAATTGGTGGACGATAGTCACGGATTTGGCATA
>DAOVYP010000302.1 GCA_030635565.1 Spirochaeta sp.
CTGCACAGTGACAATACGACTTCCCGCATTTTCGATACCGTGGCGAAAGCGAGCCTTGCCTGAAATTATCTAATTCACTGATTTGCTGCAGAATCTTATCTTTTTGAATCTGCAGTTTGTCGAGTATCTCTTCCATGACCACATGCCCTCCTGTATATACTGTACGTGTATATCACGTACAGTATAGCAAAAGAGAGAAATCTGTGTAAGGGATATGATGAATTAACGAAATTGTCGTGCACCCTACCGGAAAACAACTGTTGACTCGACTATGACATTGTGATAATCCTGAACAGCACTTTCATGTATTGAGGAGGTTTTTATGAAAACTGAAACCCGGAGCGCGGGGAACACCTGCGGTTAGGGATTAAAGGGATACTCTGAAAGTCGCATCATTGCGGCAATAACCCTCCTTTTCCTTCCAGATCGCGGGATGTCCCGCCTGAGCAAACAACTCTTTCATGTATCCGGATAGTTGTGTCCGGACCGTAATACCAATGCTCGGAGAACGACATGTCCCGCAAAAGAACACGACAATTGAAAAACAACGAGATCGGAGAAAAATCCTTCGTCTGCAGCCATTGCGGCCGGACCGTCATCCCTGCGGATCATGGTACCCGGTACCGCAATCACTGCCCCTACTGCCTGTGGAGCCGTCATATGGACCGGAAACCGGGAGACAGGTTGTCCTCCTGTCAGGGCTTCATGACGCCGGTGGCCGTATGGATTAAGCAGGGCGAGTGGGTTCTGCTTCACCGATGTGAAAGATGTACAACAATCAAAGCGAACCGAATCGGCCCTGACGATGATTTACCGACGCTGTTGGCACTGGCCGCAGGCCCGTTGGCTCAACCACCTATGGAGATAATAAGATGACCCTGGAAGATTGGGGATGGAATGAAAAACGGGCGGAGGAGTTCGCCCCATATGAGCAGGAAGAATTGAATCCGGGCCGGGTCGTCAGACCTGGCCGGGGAATCTACCGTATCGCCGTTGCCGGAAATACGGATTACGAAAGAGATGCCCGACTCACCGGTAAGGCCATAGGCCGGGGCAAAGCTCCGGCAGCAGGGGACTGGGTAGCCTGGAGGGAAGAAGGCGGCACCGCAATAATCAGTGCGGTACTGCCCCGGCGTACCGTCATCTCCCGGAAGGCAGCCGGCGAAACCTCCCGGGAACAGATTATGGGAGTGAACGTCGACGTTCTATTCGTGGTTCAGGCCCTGGGCGGCGGCCGCGGCTTCACACCCCGGGGGCTTGAGCGCTATATCACCATGGCCTGGGAATCCGGCTGCCTTCCTGTGGTCATCCTGAACAAGGCCGATCTTTCCGAAGACACGGCCGCAGAAATTTTGGAAGCCGAAGCTGCGGCCCCGGGGGTTGAAATTCTGGCATGCAGCACCCTCACCGGACAGGGTATCACGGAAATAAAGAGATTGCTGCCGCCGGGTCTCACCGGTGCCTTCGTCGGACCATCCGGTACAGGTAAGTCATCCATCATCAACGCCGTGGCGGGGATACTGCTGGCAGACACCGGAGAAGTACGAGAAGCCGACAGCCGGGGGCGGCACACGACAACCCACCGGGAACTGCACCGACTCTCCGACGGTCGACTTCTGCTGGATACCCCGGGGCTGAGAGAGCTCCAGCTCTGGGGTAATGCCGACTCGGCGGATGCCGCCTTTCCGGAAATCGAAGAGATGTCGGGTCGGTGCCGCTTCCGGAACTGCCGCCATGAAAAGGAACCCGGCTGCGCCGTCAGAGTCGGCCTGGAAGAAGGAATCATTGAGCCGGAGCGGTTCGACAGCTGGCTGGAGCTTCGAAAAGAGCTGAGATGGCTCGAATCCAGACGTGATGAAAACGCTAAAAGAGAACTGGAGCAGAAGTGGATGGATATTGCACGGATAAACAGACAGAAGAAAAAAGGTAAGGAGGTATGGTAGAGAGGTCAGAAGTAAATTTCTGTAAGGATACTTGAGTGTCCCCAACCTTGTCACAAAATCCGTCAACATCATTTAATAGCCACTGGAAAAATTTGAAATCGGCCGGAAATGGAAATTATCGAGGTTTCATGAGAAGTGTGACAAGGTTGGGAACACTCTGAAAAGATTCTTTTTAAACATGAATAAATTCCGAAATTCTAATGTATACAATCTCGACGACTGTGATCCGGTTGTGTACGATTTCCAGGAGGGGCAGACATGAGTATTGAAACAACTTTGGTCCTGATCCGCCATGGTGAAACCGAATGGAACCGCAGCGGCCGATACCAGGGACATGCCGACAGTCCGCTGACGACACGGGGGCTGGCCCAGGCCCGGGCCGTGGCCTACGCCCTGGACGGCAAGCGATTCGACGCCTTTTATTCCAGTGATCTCGGCCGGGCCAAACGTACAGCTTCCATCATCGCCGACAAGGTGGGACGTCGTTTCCTTACAGACTCCCGTCTACGGGAACAGCATTACGGTCTGATGCAGGGGCATGACGGTAAAGGGGCACGGGAACTGGATCCCGGTTTCTTCGAAAGTCTGTCCGGCGGTGATGCCGATTATGTGCCGAAGGGCGGGGAAAGTCGTCGTCAACGTCATGAACGAGCCATCGAAGCTCTCGCTGATATCGCCGGTCATCACCAGGGTGGGATGATTCTCGTAGTAACCCATGGCGGCATCGTGGACAGTCTCTTTCGGGAGACCCTGGGAATACCCCATGACAGTCCCCGACGCTACAGCCTCTACAATGCCGCAGTGAACCGTTTCGGTTTTATCGATGAATCCTGGACTCTCCGTCTCTGGGGAGAAGTGTCCCATCTGGCGAAAGCCGGAGCTACCAATGCCGGGGATTCATTCACGGCAGCGTGATTTCCCCCTCGATTATCACATCAGCATCTGAATCAAATTGGAATAGTCGTTCTTGACTTCATTCTCGTCAAGAATCTTGGAAATCGCCCCCGGTGATGAGTCTGATGATTAAACAGATGTTTGTTGACGGCCTGATTGTATCGGGCCATCAGGAGAAGGATTTCTTTCATATCTACAATTTAGTTTCAGAAAATCTCAGAATCAACAGGACTTGAGGAAAACATATTTACCCCGGAAATATCACGAGAGATTTCCGGGGTCGGTACAATCCGTACCTCATGAATACCAAACTGCCGGCAAAACGCTATCTTTTTTTCAACGTCTTCCCGACAGCAGTCGCTAATTATCAGATTCGGAATCCGGCTCCGGACCGGGTCTGCGCCCATCATGATCGCCGCCCCAATGACCGTCGGCGAAGCGTTCCCTCATGTGATCTTTCCAGGCCTGCCGGTCCTTGAACCGGGGTTTACGGGGAAAGTACCCCCGCCCATGACCACCGGGATGGCCTCCAAAGAGGATTTTGGCCAGAACAATCAATCCCAGGGCCTGCCAGAACGTGATGATTCCCAGTCCGAATATCGCCGGCATCAATACGTTCCACAGCGACATGGTAACCCAGGTTCCCAGAAACAGCAGGCCGGGTATGATTACCAGAGCACCCGCCATCTTCAACGGCCAGGGTATTCGGCCGCCTCGTTCAAATTTTCCGCACATAATTTCCTCCTGACGCCCTACGGCGTCCATATAGTGTCCTTGAAGTCCCCGAGACGTTCCCTGAGCCGGGCCACGGCATAGCGCTTCCGGGACATTACGGTGTTGATGGAGAGATCCAGCAACTCCGCCGTTTCACGAAATGTGTAGCCGTCCACGGCCTGAAGGAGGAACACCTCTCTCTGGCCGTCAGGGAGGTCATCCAAAGCATCCTCCAGCGCCTCCATGGCCTCAAGTCTCCGGAATGTCTTTTCAGGACCGGGTTCGACGGATTCGGCGAGCAGATTCTCGGGAGTCATCTCCAGGGCATCGGCATCGAAGGATACGGGTTGTTTCTCCCGCTCCCGCCAGGTGTCCACCACCGCATTACGGGCGCTGACATACAGCCAGGACAGCAGGTTCTCCACCGGTCCGGCAGCATCCAGAGCGTC
>DAOVYP010000464.1 GCA_030635565.1 Spirochaeta sp.
GCCTGATATATTGCCCCAGCGGGCCAGGAAAGAATGCTTCATTGGCAAATGGGGATCGCTTTTCACTTCCATCGGCGCCGATTTCAGTGGCAGTTGTTGCAGAGCGGATGATCGCTCCATGAACAACAGTATCTATCCAGTCGTGGGCCATGACAATTGTCGGCATGGTGGTATAGTCCCGGCCGCCATAAACCAGAGCGCTTAATTTGACACCGTTTGGGTTCTCCGTTTCCGGATCGTAATTTTCAAGAGCGTTCAGTGAAATCGTAAATCGGGCATTTTTATGGGATGCAGGCTTGGCTGATTGAGCAGTCCAGTTTCCTTCAAAATTATGTCCTTTTTCCGGCAACTGTTTCCCCATCCCGACCCAGTATGGTTTCTTTTCACTTATGAGCAGATTTGAAAAGATGATCTCATGTTCTTCACCTTCAAGAATCTTCATGGTTTCAGGATCATCTTGCCAGTTCACCCCTTCGATGATGCCGAACATTCCTTTTTCAGGGTTAACAGCATGTACTTCTCCTGATTCAGGGTCAATAAATATCTTGGCCAGATCATCGCCTATAAGGTGGGTGCCGGTCATGGCGGTGCCGGTTTTGCCGCATCCACTGGGATAGGCACCGGCGAAATAAACAATGTCATCCCCGATCTCGAAACCGGTGATAAACATATGTTCCTCAAGCCTCTCGCCAAAGTAGTTGCGCAGGTTGTTCATATTGCCAAAACGGTGATTAATTTTTTTTGGGGCAATGGAGTTGCCGGCATACTGGTTATTAGTGCTGTATGAACGAAACCGTTCAACATCCATGTATATTCGCCTGTTCTGCAGATTGGCGGAAACATTGGTCGGGGTCAGTTCCCCGGCACTGTGATAATTAATGAACATATAGCCTTTTTTTTCTACATCCTTTGAGAATTGCTCCGGAGTCATCACCCTGTACAGGAGAAATTCACTGTGGATAACATAATAGGAATCGGTGACCTGCAGGGTAGGATCAGCAACCGGACTACCTATTGGCCCCCTGGAAATGAAGGCCACGATCATCTCCTTACGGCTCATGATATTGTTGAGGATATTACGGACTTCAAGAATTCCGGCCCGGTGTTCTATTTTTTTCTGGAGAGAACTTATTTCCGTTTCCGTATGGGCGAGATATTTCGTGTTGGCGGTGTCACGACCCTGATCACCAGGGCCGTCGAAGTGATATGTGTGTTGTGCGATGGCCAGAGGTGATTCTTCACCCTTCCCGATGGCCTGTTGACGGATATAGTCAATATCTTTATCTGACCCGCTGTGGATAAAAATGGAAGCAGGGTCCATCCGAATGGCACCATTGAAAATTGGTTCGATCACCTGTGGACTGCAATCCGCCAGTTTCTGGTAGTTATTGTCATCCATCAGGCCGGCAAGATAGGTTCGCATCATTTCGAGCCGGAGCGCATCGGTCTTTTTTCCCTTGGAACTGAATGACTGGGGCTGGTTTTTCTCACTCATGATAAAGATTCCCGGCTAAGGTTGGAGGACTCGTAAAAACTTAAAATGACTTAAAGACTATAGGAACTTTGTGGTAATATGCGACTATAGCATATTCGGTTTACAGCGTCCCTTTTTTTAGGAGTTTCACAAACTCGTCTTGGGGAACAGGAGGCTTGAAGAAGTACCCCTGGGCTTCATCCACACCGTGGATGCTCATTAATTCCAGTTGATCTTCTGTCTCAATACCCTCGGCAACAATTTTCATCCCAAGGCTGTGACCCATGGCAATGATGGCCTTTATGATGACGAGATTATTCTTCTGTTCGATACAGCCCATGACAAATGAGCGATCAATTTTAATTACATCCACCGGGAAAGAGGTCAGATAACTGAGGGATGAATACCCCGTCCCGAAATCATCCAGGGCTATCCGTACTTTCAGATCCTTGAGCTGGGTCAGGATGTTAACGGTGTCCACCTCGTCCTGCATCAGGATGTTTTCAGTAATTTCCACTTCAAGATTTTTGGGTTCAAGGTTCGCTGAATCAAGGGCATCTTTGATTATCTGCATAATGTTCTGATTCGCGAGTTGATAGCCGGAGAGGTTCACGGCAATCCTGATGGGGGAAAGGCCCTGTTTTTCCCATTCATAATTTTGCTTGCATGCAGTCTGGATAACCCATTTGTTGATATCAATGATAAGGCCGGATTCTTCTGCTACCGGAATGAATTTGTCAGGAGGAATCATGCCCTTCTGGGGATGCACCCACCTGATTAATGCTTCGGCGCCGACAATTTTTCGATCGGCAAGAGCCACCTGCGGCTGATAGTAGAGAACAAACTCATCTCTTTCCAGGGCGTTGCGGAGATCTTTTTCGATGTTAAATCGTTCGGTTACCGCAGCATTGAAGGACTCTTTATAGAATTGATAGTTGTTTCTGCCGGTATCCTTGGCATGGTACATTGCCGAATCAGCGTATCGTAAAAGAAGATCAGGCTCCTCGCCATCGGTTGGATAGACACTGATGCCGATACTGGTGGTTA
>DAOVYP010000482.1 GCA_030635565.1 Spirochaeta sp.
CCCGTCGACGGGAACAGCGATACCCAGGCGGTCGGCATCGGGATCTGTGGCCATTACCAGATCCGCCTGTTTCTTTCGGGCAAGTTTCAGGGCCAGCTCCAGGGCAGGAGCGATTTCAGGGTTGGGAAATTCCACGGTAGGAAATTCTCCGTCCGGGTCCCTTTGTTCCGGTACGGTAATCACTTTTATACCCAATTCATTCAACACGGTTTCCACGGGAATCAGGCCGGTTCCGTGTAATGGTGTGTACACAACCTTGAGACCGGCACCACGTTCTTTCACCAGATCCGGATTCAATGACTGCCCTGCAACCATTCCCCTATAGGCATCATCAATCTCACGGTCGATCAGTTTTATTAAACCTTTATCCCCGGCCTCGGACATATTCATGGCGTTTACCGGACCCGATACTTTCCGGACTTCTTCGATAATGCCCGTGTCATGAGGAGGGACCACCTGGGCTCCATCGGACCAATATACCTTGTATCCGTTATAGGCTGCCGGATTATGACTTGCAGTCACCATAATACCGGCACAGGCACCTTTGAACCTTACCGCATACGAGAGTACGGGTACGGGTCTGAGAGATGTGAAGAGCCATGATCGAATACCGTTGGCCGCCATCACCCTGGCGGCTTCTTCTGCAAAAAGGTCGGAATATCGACGACTGTCGTATGCAATGACGATACTCCGTTCCGATTCCGGGACATGGGAGCATATATAGTTGGCCATCCCCTGAGTGGCTTTTCTGATGACCGCAGGATTCATTCTGTTGATACCGCCGCCTATGATGCCTCGCAACCCACCGGTACCGAAATCAAGTTCACGCCAGAATCTGTCGGATAATTCTTCCCAGCTGCCATTTTCCAGTAATGTCCGAATTTCGCTCCTGAAGATTTCATTTTCTTCCTGAGCCATATAAGTCTCGGCCAGGACTCGGATTTCTTCATTATTCATAATTCACATCCCTTTACTTCATCAGCCATCGGTGTAAATCCGACGGCCCGGGGAAGTTCAGAGCCGATCCGGCTTTTTCCAGTACTTCCGCCGATTTAAAACCCCAGGATGCCCCGGCAAAAGAAACCCCTCCGTTCGAGGCGGTTTCCAGATCAATCGGAGTATCCCCTACCATCAGTATAGAAGAAACTTTGACATATTTTCCCTCAAGGTAATTCAGCAGTGCGGAAGGATCCGGTTTTGATGGAAATCTTTCCGACTTCCCCAGGACCGCATTGAATGTCCCCCGGGGGAATAATGCACCAACAACTGCTTGAGCAATCGATTCCATTTTGTTCGTGTAAACAATCATGGGGATATTCAGTGAACTGATGTATTCCAGCAGTTCCGGGATACCTGAATATACACTGGAAAGTCTTGCCGGTCTTTTTGCATATTCGTCAATTACAGCGTCGAGCATTCTTTCGAACTCTTCACCCGGTACCCCTTCAGGGAGAACAAGTTCGAGAGTCCTCTTCAGACCCCAGCCGATGTACCCCGTATATTCAACAGCTGTAAAACCAGCATACCCTCCATTTCTCAGCACGATATTAAAGACATCGGCGATGTCGGGGATTGTATCCACCAGTGTGCCGTCAAGATCGAAAACAATCAGTTTGTATTTCAATAGAAACTCCCGGACCAGTCTAGCGATGACGGTATCGGGGAAGCAAGGGGAACCATTATGATTATCACATTATGAGAGTTCTGTTTATCGAGACGTTTTACGGCGGATCGCACCGGGCATTTGCAGATCAATGGATATCACACTCCCGCCACAGCCATCATCTGATAACTCTTCCGGCCCGGTTCTGGAAATGGAGGCAGGCCGGTGCGGCCATGTATCTGGCCGATATGATAACGGTGACCGATTTGGAGATTTTCGATGTTATGGTAGTGAGCGGGATGATCGATCTGGCCCATCTGAAGATACTCCGGCCGGATCTGCCGCCTGCAATGCTCTATGTGCATGAAAATCAGTTCACCTATCCGATGAAGGCCGGGGAAACCAGGGATTTCAGATACGGCATCACCGATCTCATGAACATTCTCAGTGCCGAAACGGTTGTTTTCAACTCGATATTCAACAGAGACATGCTCCTGGAGGAATGTCGGATTCTCTACGGCAGACTCCCTGATGCCATTCCCGGCTGGACCCTTGAGAAAGCCCGTGAGAAGTCGAGGATTGTGTATCCGGGTATAGATGCTGAAGCCATAAATCGCCAAAACGATTATTCGGAATCCAGCGAAGCTAATAAACAGCCACTTATTATCTGGAACCACAGGCATGAACACGACAAGGACCCTCATACGGCTTTCAAAGTGTTGGAGAGCCTCCGCCGCCGGAATATCCCCTTCAACATCGCCTTACTCGGTGAACGCTTCGCC
>DAOVYP010000331.1 GCA_030635565.1 Spirochaeta sp.
AGAGACCCTGGTCCCGTTCCCGGGCCAGGATGGCCCCCGTGAAGATGGTGCCCATCATCACCGGGTCGGCGTAGATGCCTATCAGGGCGACCATCGGCCGGGCTCCCGGGGGAAGCAGCCGGGCGATGATAATCCACAGCAGGGGCATCCCCAGGTACAGGGCCGTCAACCCGGAGTGGAACTGGATCCGGACTTCCCGGGTAATAACCGCCGCCGCCATGCCAACAGCCGTACTGCCAACCATCACCGTCACGCGAGATTTTTCCCGGTCACCTGACGGAAGATATCGTCCAGAGGGGCCTCCCGGCTGTGGATGGTCTCGACAGTCCCGGAACGCAGCAGGGTGAGGAATGCATCGTTGTCCGCCAGACCATCCATGAGGAAATCCACAGTCCGGCGTTCGGCCTCACCGGGCGAGTTGTAGCGGTGTTCGATTCTCAATTCCGGCCTTCCGAAACGCAGGGCCAATGCATCGGGACTGTCGGTGAGAACCAGATCCCCATCGGTCAGGAAACCCACCCGGTCGCAGAGGCTGCGGGCGGTCACCATGTCGTGGGTGGTGAGAAAAACTGTTTTGCCCCGGTCCCGTTCCTCCAGTATCAGGTCGCATACTGTCCGGGAAAGGGTCGGGTCCAGTCCGGTGGTCGGTTCATCCAGAAAGAGCAGCTCCGGGTTATGCAGCAGAGACCTCACCAGGGACAGCCGGGTTTTCATACCCTTGGAATAGGCCTCCACCTTCTTGTTCAAGTCATCCGCCAGTCCGACCCGGGCCATCAGTTCCTTCATATTCCGCAGGTTCTTCCCGTACAGGCCGCCGAAAAGCCTCAGGTTTTCCGCTGCGCTGAACTTCATGTGGAACCGGGGGGACTCGAAACAGACCCCGATATTCCTGTAGAAAGCCCCTTTTGCTTCCGCCGGATTTCTCCCGTTCACCTCCACTTTGCCGCTCCATCCGGTGATGGTGCCGGTGAGTATTCCCAAAGTGGTGCTCTTCCCCGCTCCCGAAGGTCCAAGGAACCCGAATATTTCACCGTCATTCACATTGAAATCCAGCCCGTTCAATGCTTTCCGATGAGCTTTTGCATAGGTGAAACTGACCTCTTGCGCGCTTATTTTCATGTTTTTCCGCCCTTTCCTCTCCTGCCTTTTCCACCTCGGCCTTTCCCGGAACTCTTCCCTGATTCAGCCCTTTCATCAGAAAGGGCTTTCAGCCCCGCGGCCAGCACCCGGCCCATGGTTTCGGTGACATCGTCATAAACGTCGTCGCCGATGATATTCCGGTGGAGACTCATCATCAGAAGACCCTTGAAGAGGCCGTCGAACACTTCCGGCCGGATGCCCGGATCGAAAACCTTCGGATCCCAGGCCGACATGATATCGGCGAACTCACCGCGGTCCCTGCGCTTGTGTTCCTCCAGAACTTCAGGCGGCAGCTTTCGGGAGAGCCGGCGGATCAGATCCGGGTCCAGGGCCCGCTTTATGATGGGGTATGCTTCCGCCCGGAGAAAAGTTTCGGTCAAAAGACGTCCCAGGGCATCGGCCGGATGCCCGGGGGATGATAGTAGAGGTGCGATGACTTCGTCCTGGAACTGCAGTTCGGCCCGTTCCAGACAGGTGAAGAAAAAACTCTCTTTCGATGGCCAGAAGGCATAAAATGTGCCCTTGGCCACACCGGCTTTACGGGTGATTTCATCAACGGAGGTTTTCCCGAAACCCCTTTGTCCGAAGAGTTCCATGCCGGCATCGAGAATGGTCTTCTCAACGATGATGCGTTCCTGTTCGTCGAATGCCCTTGCCATCGGTTATTTTATCCTTTTGTCAGGGATTCCCCAATAAATGACTCAATAATATAATATAGTCATAGAGTATAGATTGGCAATTGTAATGTCAATGGATGTTCCTGCTGCCCTATGGTGCAGCTTTATAAGAATTAAAATGCTATATGAACAATAATAATTGTTAAGGAGATATTTATGTCTGATACTGCACGTCCCTCACCAATTCACCTGAAGGGTGAATTGACCGATCCCCCGAGTCGGGGTCTGTGGCTCATTAAATGGCTGCTGATTATTCCTCATGTCGTCGTACTGGTATTCCTGTGGATTGCGGCAAGCTTTGTCACCCTGATTGCATTCTTTGCGATCCTGTTCAACGGCCGTTATCCCCGGAGTCTGTTCGATTTTGTTGTTGGGGTTCTACGTTGGACATGGAGGGTGGGTTTCTATTCATATGATGTTCTGGGTACCGACCGTTATCCACCGTTCTCCCTGGAGTCCCGGGAGGATTATCCTGCCGATCTGCACATTGACTACTCAGAAAGTCTGAGCCATTGGTTGCCTCTGGTTAAGTGGCTGCTGGCCTTTCCCCATTACATGATTCTGGCTGCTCTTGTCGGCGGCGGCGGCGACCCGTCCGGCAAAACTGATTACTACTACGGTGGACTGCAATGGGTTCTGGTAATAATCGTAGCTGTGATACTCCTGTTCGCAGGAAAGTATCATAAGGAAATATTTCGGCTCATCATGGGCATCAATCGCTGGGGTATCAGGGTGTGTGCATACGTCGGCCTGCTGACCGATGAGTACCCCCACTTCCGCTTGTGGGAGTAGTCTGGAATCGATATGAAAGCTGTGATATGGACCGGATACGGGTCCCCGGATGTTCTTCAGCTGGGAGATGTGGAGAAACCCATCCCCAAAGACAATGAAGTTTTGATACATATCCATGCGGCAACAGCAACAGCAGGAGACTGTGAGGTCCGAAGCTTGAAATTGCCTCTCCTGCTGCGAATCCCCATACGAATATATGCAGGTTTTATAAAACCAAAAAGAATGCTAATACTCGGGCAGGAATTATCCGGGGAAATTGAGTCGGTAGGCAGGGATGTCATCAAATTCAAAAAGGGCGATCAGGTTTTTGGATCAACCGGTTTTCATTTTGGTGCATATGCTGAGTACATATGTCTGCCTGTAGAACTTAAAGAAAATGAAGGACCCCTGGCTGTAAAACCGACCAATATGAGCTATGAGGAAGCTGCCGCTGTTCCTACCGGAGGACTTGAAGCACTGCATTTCCTCAGGAAAGGAAATATCCGGAAAGGCCAAAAGGTACTGGTAAACGGTGCGGGCGGAAGTATCGGTACAATTGCCGTACAGCTTGCCAGGTATTTCGGGGCTGAAGTGACCGCTGTGGACAGCACGGATAAATTGGATATGCTGCGCTCGATCGGGGCAGACCATGTTGTTGATTACACACAGGAGGATTTCACCGGAAACGGTGAAATCTATGATGTGATTTTCGACGTACCCGGGAAGAGCCCCTTTTTACGCAGTAAAAGATCACTTAAACACAATGGCCGCTATCTCATCGCCAACCCCGGACTGTCACAAATGGTTCGAGGGTTGTGGACTTCAACGACAAGCAGCAGGAAAGTGATATTCGGGTCTGCCGATCAAAATACTGAAGATTTAATATTCCTCAAAGATCTTATCGAGGCGGGTAAGATAAAAACGGTGATCGATCGATGCTTCCCTCTGGAACAGACGGCTGAAGCTCACAGATATGTTGAATCTGGCCAGAAAAAAGGAAATGTAGTCATCACCGTGGGGGAGTAC
>DAOVYP010000427.1 GCA_030635565.1 Spirochaeta sp.
CTATTGGACCCTTTGGTGGGCGAGTGGTTGAGCCAGCCGCCCGGTACCCTTCTGGCCCTGGTGGTGACCCTGATCGCCCTGGGCACCCTTGGAACCGCCATCTACAGAACCATCTGGATTTCGAGCCGGCTTTCCAACCACAGTTCGGCCACCTGGTTGCCGTCGACATCCATCTTGCCGGGGATGCCGCACTGAACGGCCATCTGGTGGAGACTTGGAGTGGCGAGACCCCAACCGCCGACGATGTCCTTGAGGTCGATATTGGCCTCGGAGCCCCGGGCGAAGTAGTCGATGCCCTCCCAGGGTTTGTTCGGGCGCCGGCAGAAGCCTTCGGCCTCGAGCCCGGTACCCTGATGACCGGCCAGATTTACGCCGCACTGCGGATGCTCGGCGCCGATGCGGTGTTCGACACCAACTTCTCGGCAGACCTCACCATCATGGAAGAGGCTAACGAACTGGTGCAGCGGCTGACGGAAAAGGACGAGGGACCGCTGCCCCAGATCACTTCCTGCTGTCCGGCATGGACCGACTTCATGGAGAAGTACTACCCGGACATGATTCCTCATTTTTCAACGGCCAAGAGTCCGATGATGATGCAGGGTGCCATTACCAAGACCTACTATGCCGAGAAAGAGAATATTGCCCCGAAGAACATTTATTCTGTGGCTATCATGCCCTGTACCGCCAAGAAATACGAAATCGGCCGGGATGACAACATGCGTGCTTCGGGCTACAACGACATGGACCTGGTGCTTACCACACGGGAGCTGGCTCGACTCATCAAGCGGGCGGGCATCGATTTCCTGAATCTCAGGGAAGAAGCCGCCGACAATCCCATCGGAACCTACTCCGGTGCGGGAACCATCTTCGGTGTCACCGGCGGTGTCATGGAAGCCGCACTGCGAACCGCCTACATGCTGGTAACCGGTGAAGAGCTCGGTGATGTGAATATCCAGGCCGTTCGCGGCATGGAAGGTGTACGGGTCGGTGAAGTACCTGTCGGCGACGTCACCCTCAAGGTGGCCGTGGCTCACGGCATGGCTAATGTCCGTCAGATTATGGATGAAGTCCGGGAAGCCCGGGTAGCCGGGAAAGAACCCCCCTATCACTTCATCGAGGTGATGGCCTGTAAGGGCGGGTGCATCGGCGGGGGTGGCCAGCCCTACAACACCGATGAGAAAGTCCGGCAGAAGAGGGTCGCCGGCATCTATACCGACGATGAGAAGAGTGCCGTGCGCTGCTCACATCAGAATCCCGAGATTATCAAGATTTACAAGGATTATCTTGGCGAACCCCTCTCGCATAAGAGTCATGAATTGCTTCATACTCAGTACCAGGCAAGACCTTTGTACCAGAAATAGGTTCTTTTCTAACTCCTCCTTTTCCGGCCGCCTTTCGGGGCGGCCGGTTTGTTTGAGAAATTAATTTCCTCGCAGTACCGATTCCGTACCGATGTGATTGACCGCCGTTGCCGTGACGAATGATACTCTGGTCTATGGCAAACGATAAATTCCGCATCGCAGTCGTCTGCGGAAAACTCGGGGATGTAGACGGTGTCTCCCTGGAAGCGGATAAATGGATCGAAGTCCTTTCGGCCCAGGGACATGAAATTTACACTATTGCCGGTTTATGTCGTCAGCCGGTTTCCGGTATTCCTGAAGAGAAGCAGATTCTCCTTGAGAGCATCAGTTTTGATTCGTCCGAGCAGAAATACTTCGAGACCCTGGTGTTTCCCTATCTTTCGAAACGACCGCCTCATTTCACCGAAGCGCGTATGTCGGAAATCCAATCCGAGCTGGAGACCGCCGGTGCAGAAGTCGGCAACCATCTCTACGAGATTATTCAGGACAACAGGATCGATGTCATAATCGCCGAAAACACCAATGCCATGCCAATGAGCCTTTTGGGGGCCATCGCAGTTTATCAAATCGCCACCAGGAACCACGTCGCTACAATTTTCCATCACCACGATTTCTGGTGGGAGCGAAGCCGGTTCAGTGAGAATTACATCGAAAAGCTGCTCAACCGCATCATGCCGCCGTCGGACCTGGGTACCGAACATGTTGTTATCTCCTCTTATGCTTCCCACATCCTCAAATCCATCAAGCGGGTGAACCCCCGGGTGGTGCCCAATTGTGAAGATTTCGATAATCCTGCGATTGTCGATGACTGGAATGCCGATTTCCGGTCCGAGCTGGGTTTTGTGGATGACGACTTGCTCATCGTCCAGCCGACGCGTATCGTTCCCCGGAAACGTATTGAGGATTCGGTGCGCCTTGTGGGCCGCTTCATGGAGGCTTATCCTGATCTGGCAAGTCGGGTCCATTTCATTGTCTCCCTGTACCAGGGGGATGAGGTGGATCACAGCTACATCGATGATATAAAAGGTCTGGCCGACAGGCTCGGGGTTCGTCTTCATCTGATTTCCGACCGGGTCGCATCCCGGCGTGAAAAGGACAAAAACGGGAAAAAGCTCTATACCACCCGGGATGTATTGGTTCATGCCGATCTGGCGACTTATCTGCCGGTCTGGGAGGGCTTCGGCAACGCCTATCTCGAGGCTGTTTCCTGCAGGGTTCCCATAGTCACCACTACCTATCTGGTGTACAAAACCGACATTAAGGGTGCCGGTTTCCGGGGTCCTGAGATCAGGGACCGTTATGATGAGGACGGACATCTTGATATACCGGATAGCGTTCTTCCCAAAATGCATAAAATTCTCACCGATCGGGTTTATCGGGATAAA
The DNA here is from genome assembly GCA_030635565.1 of Spirochaeta sp. Taxonomy (GTDB): domain Bacteria; phylum Spirochaetota; class Spirochaetia; order DSM-2461; family DSM-2461; genus UBA2779. Next base: position 2,747 of record DAOVYP010000427.1, read on the forward strand.
ATCATCGAACATAACTTCAAAGTGGGCAGGAAGGAATTCGGTTTTGATACCCTCCGGAAGGGACTTTCCGGTCTTATAGAG
>DAOVYP010000014.1 GCA_030635565.1 Spirochaeta sp.
GCGTCGTTGGCGGCGACGCGAAACGCCCTGATTGCGGCGGTGAAGGCCGAGGGTGAAACCATTATCCGGAACGCCGCCAGCGAACCCCATGTCCAGGATCTCTGCCGGTTCCTTAATGCCATGGGTGCCCGTATCGAAGGAATCGGTTCCAACATCCTGCGGATCCGCGGTGTCCCGGCACTTGGGGGCTGTAAGTTCAGAATCGGGTCGGATTTTATGGAAGTCGGCTCATTTATCGGACTGGCGGCAGTTACCGGCGGTGAGCTTACCATAGAAGATGCGGACCCGGAACATCTGCGCATGTGCCGGATTGCATTCGGCAAGCTTGGAATCAGCTGGAAAGCCGAAGGCCGCAACATCCATATTCCTGCGGGACAGGAGATGAAAATCATACAGGACATGGGCGGCATGATACCCCAGATCGACGATGCCCCATGGCCGGGTTTTCCGCCGGATCTTACCAGCATCATCACAGTGGTGGCCACTCAGGTCGAAGGAACCGTTCTGATACACGAGAAAATGTTCGAGTCCCGGATGTTTTTCGTGGACAAGCTCATCGCCATGGGTGCCGGAATCATCCTCTGTGACCCTCACAGGGCGGTCGTGAGCGGCCCGAGGCGCCTCCGGGCCGCCGAGCTCACCTCTCCCGACGTTCGCGCCGGCATGGCGATGGTAATTGCCGCAATGGCGGCCCAGGGCACAAGTGTTATTCACAACGTTTACCAGATCGAACGGGGATATGAAAATCTTACCGAACGTCTGCGGTCTCTGGGTGGCCGGATCGAACGAGTCGGCGATGATGAGTGTTAATGCACGGTTTATTCACAGCTTATCCACAATTTCGTAACAAAGTTGTCTGAAAAAAGAACGTGATATTCAATAAACCATATTATTTGTCCGGGACTACGGACTTCATTTATATCTTTATCCAATAAAGAAATAAGTGTAAATATGGGACAATGAGATTCTCCCGCGGAATAAGTTCCGAATTTCCCCCAATCGGCTATTTCCTTATTTCAAAGGACATTAGGAGTTTCTCCACGAGTTATCCACAGCTTATGACATAAAAAACCGCCCCGGCTGTGAGGCGGCGATATTTAACAATGGTTATTCGGGTTATATCAACCCAGGAAGACCTGCCCTGAGTTATCGATTGCCAGAATGGTTTTGCATTCGCTGCAGCGGAATCGTCCGGCTTTGACGGCTTTGAGTTTCTTAGAGCATATGGGGCAACGGAAAATTTTCGGAAAAACGTCATCGGTTTTCATATCGCCTTCGGAGCCGAAGAACGAGACCGCTTCGTCAAGGTTGTCCTTGATATTGAAGAACTGACTGAATCCGAGAAGCTGGAACACTTCGTAGACTTTAGGCTGGATTTCCAGCAGTACCAGGTCTCCGCTTCTGGGCTTCACGGCTTTCAGAAAATGAGTGAAGGATCCGATACCCGTACTTGATACGTACGTGAGGCTGCCGCAATGGAAGATCAGTTTGCTGTAACCGGCTTCGATGGCCTTTGTCACACGTTTCTGAAAGAGATTTGAGTTGTAGGTATCGATGTAACCGGTCAGGTAGAGAACCAGACATCCCTTGACCGAATCGAGCTTCTGCAGTCGGATTTTCAGACTGTCGTCTTTTTCGATATCAAACCCATTGACGATTTCGTTGTTGTTGGCCATACACACCTTACGATTTCTGTAACCTGTCTCGTATTGTAGGTAACACCGGTTTTTTTGTCAAACTCCGTTTTCCCCTGAGTTGTCTTTTCGTATTGGTTCTTTACAGGAATCTGAAACCGGCGGCATATAAGTTGATGCGACATAGCCGGGAATGTATCATTATAGCGGGGGTGCTCCATGAAAATTGTACCTGTTTTCCTCCTTTTGCTGATTCCTGTCCTGGGCTGGGGCCAGTCTTTTAACACGCTTGTTGATTTTGACCTCGAACTTTCGTCTCTGAGTGATCCCGTTGTCACAGCTGCTGCAGTCGATGACGGACGAATTGTGATACTCGAAGGCCTGATGGGTGATACGAAGACGGATGAATCGGGTGATGAGGCTCAGATCTGGGTCACTCTGATCGGCGGGTCATGGGTCGGAACTTCCGAGGTTCGCGCATATTCATGCCGGATTCTTTTCCCGGGAAATCGGTGGCTTGAGATTTTCCCCGGTGTAAGGCCTGAAAAACCCTCGCCCGGTTATGTCCCTCCGGGAAGTCGCCTGCTTGTCGCCGCCCGGGTTACCGGATACGACAGCGGCGCAGGTATCCCCGTGGCTGAAATGGTGGATTACAGGGTTCTTCAATAATTCATTCAAGGAATCGCGATGTCTCCGGTTCGCAGAACACCGTTTTCCGCCGAAAGCGATGCCCTCAGCAGCACCGACTGTAATTCTCTGACATTACCGGGCCAGTTGTAGCGAACCAGCAGTGCCATAGCTCCGCTTTCAACCCGCCAGTGCAGGTCGGAGCGGATCTTCTTCAGGTAATCCCGGGTCAGGCGGGGAATGTCTTCCCGCCGTTTTCGAAGTGGCGGAACGGTGACTCCAAGAAGATTGAGCCGGTAGAACAGATCGGATCGGAATATGCCGTTTTTCATTGATTCCCGAAGATTCCGGTTCGTAGCGGCCACAACCCGGACATCGACTGGCTTCGTCGTATTGGACCCCATCCGCCTTACCGTCCCCTCTTCTATAACCCGGAGCAGACAGGCCTGGCCCTGAATACTCAATTCGCCGATTTCGTCCAGAAAAAGAGTGCCGCCGCTTGAGCTTTCGAACAGGCCCGGCCGGTCTACAGATCCTGTGAACGCGCCTCTTTTGGAACCGAACATTTCGGATCCGAGGATATCGTCGGGATAGGAGGCACAGTTGACGGCTGTAAAGGGTCCGTTTCTGCGGCGGCTGTGGAGATGAATTGTTCTGGCGGCCAGTTCTTTTCCGCTGCCGGTTTCTCCGGTAATGAGGACCGGGTACGGCAAATCGGAGTATTTGATCAATCGGTCAATCAAATCCACTATGGCGGAGCTGTCTCCGGCAATCAGTTTTTCAGGATACTCAATATCGGGGCTTTTGCCGGGGTGGCAGATGTGAATCATGCGATTCAGGCAAGCCCCCATCACCTCTCCGTTCACCGGACCGGTCAGACAGTCGAAAGCCCCGTGGCGTATGCAGCAGACCGCCTGGGCCGCCGTCATGAAATTCGCAGTTACAATAACCCCCGGGACTCCGGGAATTCCGAGTACCTTTTTCAGATACCCCAGGTCGTCAGGCCCGGGATTTGAAAGCGGTATAATGAGTCCATGGGTTCTTTCGGAAGCCAGAGAATCTTTCAGGCCTTTCCTTTCTTGCTCAGTTTCAAGGCGCATATATGCCGGAAGGCCGTCCCTGAGACGGGAATAGTTTATCTTGTCCTGCCCTAGATAGAGAATGCGATACATGACAATCACGGAAATGGCAGTATAGACAGGAGGTCAATATCACATCAACAAAAAAGAACAGCCGAACACTATACGGTCAGTCGGCGTGAGACTTGTCAGCTTTCGGCGTTGATGCCGATCCTGTGTCCTGCCAGGCGATCCAGTCGGAGGAACTCGTAAGCTTCCTGCCAGTCGATACCTGTTAATCGGGCCAGGCGGTCGCCGAGTTTCACACCGACAAAAGGAATCAGGAGCAGAATACCGGCAAGAGTGTTCAGCAGACCGGGCATTATGAGAAACAGAGATGCGACCAGTGTGCTCAGGTATCGTGAGAAAATTTCAGATTCGAAATGACCCCCGTCAATGGTTTCAACCAGCTGCCGGCTTCTCAGGTCCACCAGATAATACATGATTAAAATTCCGGCCGCCGCGTTGGCCGCCAGAACCGCCATGGTAATCCAGGGGCCGACCATGAGGGAGAGTTTAAGAAAAAGTATGATGTCCAGAAGAACGACTAAACCGAGGCCGGCGGTGAGACCGAGGTATATTCTGGTAGAGCGGGGACTGATCAGGATATACAGCAAGCGGAAATTGAGCATGGCACAGTGTACTTCTGAATTACGTGTTGGACTAGATTACCGGGAAGGGCTATTTTCGGATCCTTTCGATGAGCAGCAGCAGGAAAAAAAGCAGATAACGGAAAACCCGGAAAAATCTCCAGGGGCGGACCAATGCTCCGAAGAAGCCCCGGGTTATCCTGGCACCCGAGCGGTCATTGGGCTTGGGCCGCTTGCCGGAAAAGACGTCTAAACATGTATTTTCCCAGACACTCAAGCCCGGAGCGAACAGGTTTCTTTTCCTTGATATCCAAAGATGTCGGCCCTTGAGGCCGTTTCCCGCCAGCAGTAATGTAGGGGCGGCTTTCTTGATAGCCGTAATAACATCATTTTCTCTTTCCATCGGAAAATAGGCCGCATAACGGCCAACAATCTGCAGCCCGGGAAATGTCGCCTTGAGTGAGGATTCCGCCAGTCGTACGCCTCGCATGCTGGAGCCGAGGAGATAGATGGATTTATTTTTCTGTTCAAGTATGCCCAGGAGCCTGATGATGAACGGGTAGGTTCTACGCAGAGGTGGAACGTCCCGATGCAGGAAGCGGGCGGCTCGGACGATAAGGGAAGAAACCGGAATAATCAGAGCGGCCCGGGTGATGGCTTCCCGTCTTTCGCTGTTATGCCTGGCGCGCATAAACTCGTGGAAATCGAGAAATATGATCTGCCGGTGATCGTTCAGGGTATAAAGGTCTTCAATGGCCCGGGGAAGGGAATCATTATCGACCACATCGACGGGTATTCCCAGAATGTGAATTCTTGTTACGCCGGCTGCCATTCGGTTCTCTCCCTGATAATCGTACCGATCGCCGCCAGTCCGTAGATTGCAGCGGTTTCGGCCCTGAGAACACGGCTGCCGAGATGAATGGGCAGCGCGCCTTTTTCCCGGAGGAGGCGGGTCTCGGAAGGAGACAGGCCGCCCTCGGGTCCGACCATTATAGCCAATTCCCCGACCGGCTCGGCAAGGTGTCGGTGTAGATTTCCGGCTCCTTCTTTGCCGAATTTACGTTCATGAAGGAATAATAGCGGCCCCTTCCTGTTCCAGGCCTTCAACAGTTCCGGAAGTTTCCTGGGTGCTTCCAGTTCCGCGGGTACGTCGCCGCCGCATTGCTGCAGCGCTTCGACGGCAATTCGTCCCCATCGTATTTTTTTCGCCAGAGTGTCGGCCTCGTCCCGGTACTTCACCTGACAATGTTCAGTCAGTACGGGCCAGATTGCGGAGGCTCCGGCCTCGACAGCCTGTCTGACGGTCAGATCCATCTTCCTGCCCTTTGTTACCGCCGGCATAAGGGTGATACGAATCTGGAGATTCCCGTTTTTCATAATGTCCCGGACTGCCGGGGTGAGTCCGATGATGCAGGATTCACGTTCAATCCGGATAATCTCCATGTCGAAGACCTCGCCGTCAGGGGAAAGAGCGGGAACCCGGTCTCCGACGGAATACCTCCTGACGTGAATCAGATAGTGGTAATCCCGGCCGGTCAGCTGATATCCTTCGAGGTCTTGTCCGGGGCTATCGGGATCAAAGGGTAAAACGTAAAGTTTCATTGACCGATAATCGTAACCAGGGCCCGGCGCTGCCTTGGGCCGTCGAAATCACAAAAATAAATTCCCTGCCAGGTACCCAGAACAAGGCGTCCTTCAGAGATAGGTAATGTCACGGAAAGTCCGGTGAGAGTGGCTTTCAGATGGGCGGCCGAGTTACCCTCCATGTGAAGGTAGCCGTCGCTCAGTGGAACGAGTTTGCCGATTTCCATCATCATGTCCGTTTTCACATCAGGATCGGCGTTTTCGTTGATGGTGATACCCGCAGTCGTGTGAGGGCTGCTGATCAGACAGAGTCCATCCTTTACATCACTGTCTGCGACGGCTGCGGCTACCCCGGAGCTGATATCGCTCATGGAATCACCCGGGGATGTGCTGACGGAGATGGCAACGGTCATCGACCGGTATCCAGGTATTCCACGGCCCTGATGAGAACCGAGTCGAATTCCATATCGACGATCGGGGGAACGTTCAGTCTTCTCTCAGCTTCCCTTTTCACCATCAGCCGCAGAATTTTTTCTCCGGGATCCAGTCCTTCGTTCTGCAGTTTCCGGATAAAACGGTCCACCTGAGTGCTTGATGGATCGGGATTCTCGTTGACAAAGGCTCCGACGCGGTTTTCCTGAAGCAGAGAGGCATAGGAAAGGGCCTGAGCTTCAGTGAGTTCCGGCTCCTCGACGGCGATATCGGGATCGATTCCAGTTTTATCAATGTTGTTTCCGTCGGGGGTGTAATACCGGCCGGTGGTGAGCTTGATGGCGGCACCGTTGAGGGGAATCATCTGCTGTATGGAACCTTTACCGAAAGAGGTTTCCCCGATAACGGTTGCACGATTGCGGTCTTTGAGAGCCCCTGTGAGAATCTCGGAAGCGGAAGCCGAACCCTTGTCGATGAGAACGACGATTTCCATGCTTGAGGGAACGATTTTTCCGGGAGCGGCCCTGTGGATCTTATTCTGTCTTTCCTGACGGTATTGCGTACTGACAACAACACCGCCGGAAAAGAAAAGGTCGGCGATCTCTACAACAGAATCCAATAAACCACCGGGATTGCTTCTGACATCAACAATGAGTTTGTCCAGGCCCTGAGCCGAGAATTCAATGAGACTTTCCTTCACCCTGGGTTCGGTATAAGGCGTGAACTCAATGATTCTCAGATAACCGATCCGGCCGTCGATTACCGTCGATTTTACCGTGGGAATTTCGATTTCCGCTCGAGTCAGCTTCACGTCGAAAGTGAAACTGCCGTTTCGCAATATAGTTACCATTACATCGCTGCCCGGTTTGCCGCGCAAGCGATTGGAGACATCCTGAGTTGTAAAACCCTCAGCCGACTCATCTTCTATAGCGTAGATATAATCACCCGCATTGATTCCCGCACGCCAGCTTGGCGTATCTTCGATAGGTGAAACCACTTTGACGTAGGGCAGACGGCCGTAGGGATTGTCAGGATCGAAACGGTCTTTACTGATATAGAGGCCGACACCGCCGTATTTACCCTCGGTTGTATCAGTCATCTGTTCGAGAGATTCTCCATCGAGATAGATGGAATACGGATCATCAAGATTGGAGAACATCCCGTCCATAGCACCCTTGAACAGAATATCCGGGTCGACTTCGTCAACATAATTGCTTTGTAGAATGTAGAGGGCCGCTTCCAGGTCACGTATATATTCCTGAGTATTCCGGCGACTGCTCGTCTGGGCTGAAGCCACGGGAGAGAGCAGGATGACTGCCAGTATCAGCAGCATGGCTGTTATTGCGGAAAGCCATATCAGGCGTTCTCGTTTTCTATCCATATTCGGGTACTTCCTGACCGGATTGTCGATGCACCCTTGCGGCTTGTCAACACTGTGGTCGCTTGACCCGCCGGAATGGTGGGCTTATGCTGGAGAATCTTTCAAAATTACCATTCTGAAAGATCCTCCAGTACGGGGTCGAAAAGTTATTTTCTTATACAATAATAATATAACTTTTCAAAAAGTCTGGGTATTTTTTAAAATCGGGGATTTTTGAAATTACCTCGCTGTTTATGACTTTTTTCTTTATAAGTGGCGTATAGTGCTTCACCCTAAACCTTTACGTCAAGTTTTGCTGTTATTTCCGGCATCCGGGAGGGGCACGATGCAGATAATTGCGGTAGCCAGCGGAAAGGGCGGTGTTGGAAAGTCGCTGGTAGCCGCAAACCTGGCAATCGCACTCACCCAGGTGAAGAAAAGAGTTATTCTGGCAGATCTGGATCTGGGTGGATCCAACCTGCATCTGGTACTGGGAGAACATGTGGGACCCAGGGGAATCGGTACCTTTCTCAACAACGGCAAGACGAAAATCGATCAGATATCGTACCCGACTACATGGAAGGGATTGAGTTTCATTCCGGGGGAAGCCGAACTTCCCGGTGCGGCCAATGTTACCGTTCCGTCCAAGCGGCGTCTGTTGAAAGCCCTGAGTAATCTGGACACCGACTACCTCATCCTGGATCTCGGTGCAGGAACGAACTTCAATACCGTCGACTTCTTTCTTCTTTCAGGCTGCGGCATCCTCGTGGCCACCCCGACTCTGACATCGACCTTGAATGCCTATCTGTTTCTCAAGAACGCAGTGTTCCGGATCTTGTCGAGTTCCTACAATCGAAATTCACCGGTTCATTCTTATATGGAAGATCTGAGAAAAGACGGCACCTCTCTGCAGAGGATACATCTGAACAAACTGCTGGATTCGATCCGAACCATGGATTCGGAGGTTTACGATAAATATCTGGAGAAAGTCGCACAGCTCCGCCCGCGCCTGATTATGAACATGCTGGACGACCCGAGGGATGTCTCAAGAAGTCATCGTCTTAGAATCTCGACCAGGGAGTACCTTGGAATCGAGATGGACAGCCTCGGAGTGATTTACCGTGATCAGCTGCAGGATACGGCGCAGCGTTCGAGTTTACCTATAATCGCATATAAGCCTCAGGCGGTACTTTCCCAGGCAATTTACCGCATAGCGGACAAAATTATCTATTTTGATGAAGTTCTCACCGGTCCTTTGACGAACATAGAGGCAGACGACAGTTTCAGGGAAGCCGAACTCGAGGCGGAATCGGACTTCGGTTTGAAAGTGGCATCTCTGGAGGAACTGCTCCACAGCGGTGCACTTACCCGGGGAGATCTCGTGGAGACTATCAGGATGCAGCAGATTGAGATTACGGCACTCAAGAAAGAGAACCGTTTCATCAAGAAGAAACTCGTCAATGCGGCCGATCAGGGTTTTAAGGTATAAGAGTTGCGGTGACATGAAGGGACGAATCGACTTAATAAAAAAGGGCCTTGAAGCCAGGTTTTCCTGGAAGCCGGATCGTGACGGTACGGAATGGGATGTTGAAGGACTCCGGTCCCTGCTTTCCGCCTCCGATATCCGTGTGGAAGTCTCCGGCAGCACATTGGAGGGGCTCCTCGAAATATTTGCCGAGTCGGAGGATCCGTATGAGTCCGATATCATTGCCCGGGGGGTTGAGCCTGTAACCCCGACCCCCCTTCAGGCTGAACTGCTTCCGGGGGAACTACCGGCTGATGTGGAAGTCTCGCTTGAGGATATCCTCAGGGAATCTCCTCCTGTGGAAGGGGAGTTAAGTTACGGTTGGGCCGAAAAGGATTCGTCTGTCGGAACCATGATACCCGCCGTGAATGGCCGGCCCGGCCTGGCCCTCAACCGGGACCCGATACCTCCGCCGGAAATGAAAGGAGAGGATTTCCGAATCGGGGAAAATCTCGAAATCCGCGACAGTAAACTCATTGCATTATCCGGGGGAATACTCCGTATCGAGGAACACTGGGCTGATCTGGTGCCTTGTTCCCGTCATCAATGGTCTCTCAGCGGCAGTCCCGAAGAGGGCGGCTGTTTTCTTGATTATACACCGGGACATTCGGCTATCTCCCTGCCCCCTGCTGCGGATATTGTCACTGCCGCCGGCCGTCAGGGTTTTTTACCGGAGAAAATACTTCCGGAAGATGAAATTCGTTCACTCCTTGTGTCCGCGCTTACCGATGAGAAGGCTCTGAGCCGGCAGCCGATATCGAGAGATACCGATGGATATATCGGTATTGAATTCGACACCATGCGTATCAGGGCTGAATTAAGGCTTCGAAGAGAAACCGGTAATGGTGTTCCCCTGAATCTGAACAGAATTGCCGCTGAAATCCGGGACAGCGGACTCAGGGGCCTGGACGGACCGGCAGTGAAATCGGCCATCATGGGATTCTGGAAGAATGGGGACTCAACCGTACTCATCACCCTGAAGGAGGGACGCGCTGCGGAACGGGGACCCGACAGGGATCTGGAATTCCTGATTCCATTTTTTGAGGAAGAGGATGCGGCGCCGATACACAGGCGTTTGGAGCTCGAGCCGCACAGAGTTATGGGAATCGTATCATTTCGGGATTTTCCGGCAACGGCGGTATCCAGATTTGCCGTTGTACAGAATGAACAGGTCCTTGCCAGGTTGGGTGCGGCAAAAACCGGAAAAGCCGGGAAAGATATTGAAGGCAGGGATTTACCCGGATTACCCGGCAACGATCCTGATATCAGGGTCCATGAAGGACTGGGATGGAACGGTGACGTTATCGTTGCCCATGAGGACGGATTGCTGGATGTCGGGAAAACCATGAACGGCATCACACATCTGCGGGTACGGCCTCACAAGGACGCTCTCATCCAGGTAACGGTTTCCGACGATAAAATTAAAGCCCTGGTTTCAACCAGACTGCCTGTTGGAACCGGCGCCCCTGTGGATGCCGATCGTATCCGTGATGAAGCGGAAAAAGCCGATGTGGTGAAGGGTTTCTCCGATGAAGCCATTGATGATGTTGTAGAAAGATCCCTCACGGGAGAAATCATCTCCGGTCAGATCATCGCCGAAGGCCGACTGCCCATGGAAGGAAACACACGCCTGTCTCTGATCATGTCCGGAGATCCTGCCAAAGCCCCGGTTCCGGTCAAAACAGGTGATGTCATCGGTACAATTGAGGCCGGCGAAGATAGCGGATGGAACGTTCTCGGTGAGCCGTTGATGGATGAAAGCGGTACGTTGAGTGAAGGTGAAAACATCCTCAGGAGGGAAGAAGAGGACGGCAGTACCATCCTTGTGGCGGAAAAAGGCGGTCATCTGGTGATGAGTGAAGGCCGCCTTCTGGTGAAACACCTTCTGGACTACGTCGGCGATGTATCTCTGGCATCGGGAAATGTCCGTTATCCCGGCCGTATCAGGATTGATGGATCGGTGCTCTCCAGGGTGGTGGTCGATGGTGGCGAAGGAGTCGAGGTGACCCAGGTTGTCCAGGCCGCCCTCATCAATTCCGGCGGAAATGTGGTAATCGGCAAGGGCATCAAAGGGGAAGGCAAAGCCGTAATCCGATCCCAGGGACGGCTCACTCTGGGATATGCCGAAGAAGCCAATCTTCTGTCTTCCGGGAATATCACTGTAGGCAGGGCTCTGATGAACTGCAGGGTGAAGTGCAATGGTCTCCTGGAGATTTCCGCCAACGACGGCAAACTCATCGGCGGCATCATGAAACTGAAAGACGGCCTGATCTGCCGGGAGGTGGGAAATGAACGTGGTACCGAAACGGTCATCTCATTCGGCCAGGACTATCTGGTTGAGAACCAGATAGAGCAGGTACAGAAAGAGTGCAAAAAAATACAGGACTACATCGACAAAGCCGATGTGATGATGAGTGAGCTTGAAAAAAAGAGCGCATCTAGAAAACTTATTATGGTCCGCCGGAAGAAAGTTGATGCGCTCAAGATGCTTGAGAAGAAAAATCTCCGGCTTTTCCTGCTTCGGGAGAAATTTGAACGTCATTTCGAATCGGAGATAAAGGTTACCGGAACGGCCTGGACCGGAGTGGTTTTTGAAAGCCACGGGCGTCTCATAAAGGTTAAGGAACCTCTTCAATCGGTGTGCATCGTGTTTAATCGGGAAAAGGGATGTTTGGATAAAAAACCGCTGAGATGAAAAAAATCATTATTTTTACAGCACTGCTGATAGCCCTGACCATTTCCGCCGGAGCCTTTGAAGTAACCCTCATGGGCGGTGCGAGGATGGACATCCCCGCAGCATGGGAACTGGACGACAGTGATTCGTCGGTTCCCACCTGGTATTCACCGGACAGGAGGGGAGCCGCCGAAGTTGTACTTTGGGAGCCCGGGACCTGGGAACTGCTGGAAACTTTTGTCGATAGCGTTAAACCGGACGGTGCAGTCGGCGATATTGTCGCTTTTTCCTGCTGGAGGGGAGAGGTTGCGCTGGCGGACTGGACCTTTCCCGTTGCCGGCGAACGCTTCCGCGGCTGGTTTCTCATTGTCAGAGGAAGCGGGCCTGACGTCAGGGTCTCGGCCATATCAGCCGAGGAGGATTTTCTGGAACGGCAGCCCTTTCTTCTTTCGATTCTTGACTCCTACATCCCGATGGACAATTGGCGTCTCACTCCCGGGGCGGTGAGTACATTCCTCGAACTGACGGCGGATATGAATCCTGAAACAGTTCGCATACCGTTCGGTGACGGTACAATCAGCTGGGAACAGAGTCCTGCCGGGAACCAGGCGTCCCAGGATGTCATCGATAGGGAAGCGCTGGTTCTGTCCGCCTATGCCGATACCCCTGAGCTCTTTTATCAGGCATGGGAGAGATATTACCGCCTGATCTATCGGGACAGTTACAGCCGTTTGCAGGCACTGTCCGATGCTTTGCAAACCGGTCCCTTACAGGCCGGTTTCATTGATGAGAGAGAACTTGCCGAGAGCTTGCTGGCATGGCTGCAGGGATTCACATACGGAACGACTCGTGGCTTTTCCGACCTTCTGGCTCCTTCAGCTGCCTGTGCAAGTCAAACCGGAGACTGCGATTCGCTTTCCTTGACTCTGCTGATCCTGATGGACGGCTACGGTGTCGACGGCAGGCTGCTGCTTTCCCAACAGGCACATCATGCCATTGCGGGATTTGATCTGCCGGGAGAAGGAATGAGATATGTTGAAGGGGAACGATCCTGGCTGGTCGCGGAACTGACCGGCAGACTGCCCCTGGGTGTTCTGCCTGACAGATTAACGGGGGTTGACGATTGGTTTGGTATCTCTCTGCTGACGAAAGAACAGTGAAAAATGAATTTCATGAGTATGATTTACCATACACTTAATCCGATTACGATATACAGATATCGATTATTGCTCTTCCTGAGGCATGAATTCCCTGTTCCCGGCATGGCTATTCTGTCTTGGTACGATTATTGCATTATTTTAATCAGAGTAATATAAACAAGTTGATAATTGGAAGTTAGATCAGATGAGCATGAAATCTCGAGATTACGCAATTCCCAGACAGTCATTTCGAAAAGAACTCACCAGGAAAACTATTCATATAACGATCGCGCTGGTTCCCACCCTGGCGAACTGGAACTTTCTGTTTACCGTAATCTTCCTCTCTGCGGGTATTCTGTTCTATACCATTAACGAGACGGCCAGAATCAGGGGTAAAGCCGGAGGAATCATATCCAGGATGACGGTAATGGCATCCCGGCCGGTTGAAAAAGGCTTTGTCTGGGGTCCGGTAACCCTCGGCCTGGGGGCATTGGCCGCCTTGCTGTACTATCCGAATCCAGCCGCCACAGTAGCCATATATGCCCTGGCTTTCGGTGATGGAATCGCCAGTATCACAGGTAAATTCCTGGGCAGACGAACCACGGTCAGAATCGGTGAGAAAACCCTGGTCGGTTCAATTTCCTGTTTTATTGCCGTCTTTATCAGTGCTTATGCCGTCTTAAATAACCTGCACCTTGCTCTCGTATCGGCTGTAACGGCGACGATTCTTGAACTTATTCCCGCACGGGATGCCGACAACCTGATTATTCCGCTGGGAACAGGGTTGGTTCTTACGTTGTTGATGTAAAAAACTTCAGATCCACTGATAAATTTTTCTTACGACTCCGGCGAAGCCGATGACACCGGTTACCAGGAAAATGGCACCGGGAATAATCAGGGGCCGGGAAATGAAAAAGATCAGATCCGTACCCAGTACAACCAGCAGTAAACTCACCATCAGGAGATAGTAGCGAGCATTTTTTTGAATTATCGCGGTTCCTGCAAGTGCCAGAATTGTCAGAGCTTCAATCGAAACGGTAACCAGAGCCAGAACAGTATCCATTCCCGAGCGGATCAGAAGATTGCCGAGAGGTTGGGTAACATCCAGAGGCATCATGACGGCAATACCCATAGCCGCCAACGCACCCATACCAAGAATTGATCCGGAGCGTCGGAACGGAATATCCCCTGAAAAAATACTGATATTCAACAACGAAGAGATCCCCAGGAAACGGGCAAACCAGGCAATCCGGGTGATTGTCAGCCCCCAGGACGTTGTCAGAATGCCTGCCGTAACCAGGGGCAGAAGCAGTCTGGAGGCTTGAAGAGGTAAGGTCAGAAGAAATAGACGCAGGAAGAAGATTTCAGGAGATGGACTACGCCTGAATCGTTTTCGCAGGATCAATTCGCTTAACAGGGGAAAAAGGGATAAAAAAGCGACACCTGCCATGGCCCAGGGAAGATCCGATGTATCGGCCGGTCTCCAGGACGACCACCACCGGGCGGTGAGTTCCGGGACTTCGTACCCCGGGGCGTATTGATTCTGAGTCCAGGCCGTCCAGACCAGCCCGGAAGCAACAGTTCCCGCCAACGCCGGGATGAGAAGGATGGAAAGAAGGGTACGGCGGACCGTCAGTGTCATTAAGTTAAGAATGCCATGAACTGAGGTGCAGGCCTAGAGAAAGAATCTTAAAAAACTCATATGGAACATCCTTTTTGTCGATTAGGGAAACGAGGTAGTCACCATGAAAAGAACAGTCATATGCCTGCTGCTCGCTTTCACAGCCGCAATGGTCATGGCCGGAGATCTGGCCGTTCTGGAGAATATGGGATTCAGCGCCGACGGCCGGTATTTCATGTTCGGTCAGCATGTGCTGGTGACGGATACCGGACAGGCCTATGCCGAAACCGCCATAGTGGATGTGTCCCGTAACGAATTTGTACCGGGCGGTTGGAAAAAAAGTGGCTGGAATGTCCCTATGATTCCGAATCAGAACTCCCGTGGAGCCCTCTACGAGTTGCTCGGTGAATCCACCGACCTCAAGAATCGTTACGGAATCAGCCATCTGGAGCAGGGCCGCCTGTTGTACACGAGAAGTAACGGCGATGATGTCGTAATTAAAGCCGGAGACGATGGGGAAAATGCCCCGGCTCTCCTGTTCCGTGACTTTGAACGGGGCCGTGAATATGCCCTGGCACTCTATCAGGAAAGTGAAACCACCGGAGACGCAGTTTCCGCATCATTCCATATCGAATTGGTTGTCAGAGATTCCAATGGAGCGGAATCCACCTACACGGTCGGTAATCCGGGGTATTTCCGGACCGGCGTCACATCCTACAGGATTGTCAGGGTCTGGATCGGTCCCGACAGCCGCTCGCTGGTTATCGCTGTTGCCAAGGAAGATTCGGATCTGTCGGTGAGGTATATGGTGGAGACTCTGGTTCTGAAATAAAGCCTGCCCGCCTGCTGTGCCGCCTATCATAGATGAAGGCAAGCAAATATAATGACTCCACTGAAAAAAGTAATCTTGACGCAAATACAACCAGCGGTATCCCGCAAAGCGGGATATTGTGTGATGCGTTATAAAAATGCTCGAAATGCCTTAGGTTGCATGGCATTCAGCAGTTCGCCATCGGCGAATTGCGTCAACGAGCAGGTTGTTTACAACCGACCAGGCCATGTAGCGCTGCTACACTCCGCTTTCTGTGCTTTTTATGCCTTGTCTTTGCAACAATCTTCTCTTTTTTCAGTGGAGTCAAATATTTATTTCGAAACCGAAGATACCCGCGTTCGACGCGGGTATCGGCATCTTCAGGAGACAAGCAATGCGCCTCAGCCAATCGTTTTACCGGACTCTCAAGGAAATTCCCAAGGACGCCCGGATTCCGAGCCACCAGCTCATGTTTCGATCGGGAATGATTCAACAGCTTTCCAGCGGTATTTACAATTACCTCCCTCTGGCATTGCGGAGCATCCGAAAAATCGAGAACATCATCAGAGAAGAGCTTGATTCCCGCGGCTGTGAAGAAGTACTCATGCCCGCCGTACAACCTGCCGAGCTCTGGCAGGAATCCGGGCGGTGGGACCTCTATGGCGATCTCCTGCTGCGTTTCAAGGACCGGAAAGGCAATGATTACTGCATGGGACCGACCCATGAGGAAGTCATCACCGACATGGTCCGTCGCAACTTGAAATCCTGGAAACAGCTTCCCTGGAACCTTTACCAGATTCAAGGCAAGTTCCGGGATGAATTCCGCCCCCGTTACGGCTTGATGCGTGGTCGGGAATTCATTATGAAAGACGCTTACAGTTTCGATCTGGACGAAGATGGTGCCAAAAAGTCCTATTGGCTGATGCATGAGGCCTATACAGCCATTTTTAACCGATGCGGTGTGCGATTCCGTGCCGTGGATGCGGCCACCGGAGAAATAGGCGGGAACATGAGCCAGGAATTTCAAGTTCTGGCATCTTCCGGGGAAGATCTCATCCTCAGCTGCAATTCCTGTGATTACGCCGCAAATATTGAAATAGCGGCAACTCCCGGAGCACAGAGAACCCCCGA
>DAOVYP010000499.1 GCA_030635565.1 Spirochaeta sp.
CGATGATCCACAAGTACCTCGGTATCGGTGATTTCAGTAAAGAGTCGGTCCCTGCCGGTAATCGAAACAAACTCGTGACCGGGATAAGCGGCGATGAATTCCCCCAGGCGTTCCGGCAAATCAAGTGCCAGATGAGTATGAAAGAGAAATTTCACTGAACAGGCATCCTTTCAAATATCTAAGGTATCATACCCGATCGGTTGATACGATCAGCTCGGAGTCAAGCCGGTATCGGGATCCGTAGACTTCAACATCGATCGATGGACCGGAACGGAGATTCAATCTGACCTTATCATGACCGGCATAAACCTCAATAAATGAATCCCGATAACGGATACGGAAACTGAGAGCTTTCCATTTCGCCGGCAGCCGGGGAGAAAATCCCGGAATACTGCCCCGGGGACGGAAACCTCCGAATCCCCAGACTGTCGCCAGCCAGGTACCTCCCATATTCGCCGCATGAATCCCGTCCCTCGTGTTTTTGTGACTGTCATCAAGATCGAGTGCGGCGGTCTCTTTGAAATAACTGTAAGCTTTTTCCGGGTCGCCGAGTTGTGCGGCAAGGATCGCGAAGGCCGCATAGGAGAGCGATGAATCATGGGTGGTGATGGATTCGTAATATTTGAAGCTGTTTTGTATCGTCGAGTTGTCATCACCCCCCAGATGGATGTAAGCAAGTACAGTATCCGCCTGTTTGCAGACCTGAAACCGGGAAAGGGTCATATGGTGGTAATGAAAAAGCAGCGGATAATTCCCCTTTGGAGTCCCCGCGAAGTCCCAGACCGGTTTTTGAAAAAATGAGTCATCCTGGGGATTCATATCCCGTACCGCATCGTAGGGCAGCACCATGGCAAGAGCGGCTTCAGTCCAGGCTGCGGCTTCGTCTTTCTCCAGATCGATCCGTTCACAAATCTCAGATAGCGCCGTCGGATATGAACTTTTCAATAATTCAAAAGTATCAGCGGCAGTCTCCAGGTTTTTTTGGGCCATACGGTTGGTGTAGTAGTTGTTGTTGATCAGGCAGGTGTATTCATCAGGACCCGTGACGGTATTGATATGAAATACAGATTCGGAGAAATTACCGATTTCCACCCAGATACGGGCCGTCTCAAAGAGCATCTCCGCGCCAAACTCAAGGATGAAGTCGATATCGGCGGTAGCCTCCCAATATCTCCATATGGCGTAAGCAATATCGGCATTGATATGATACTGGGCGCTTCCCGAGGGATAATAAGCTGAGCATTCCCTGCCCGCTATGGTACGCCAGGGGTATGCCGCACCTTTCTTATGACCCAGCTCCCGGGCATGAAGCCTGGCTTCCGGTAAAGTCGTATAGCGGAATTGCAGAAGATTTCTCGCGATTTCAGGACGGGTGTACAGGAAAAAAGGAAGCATGTAAATCTCCGTATCCCAGAAATAATGCCCTTCATACCCCTCGCCGCTGAGACCCTTTGATGGAATACTCGCAATCGGGTCTCCGGCCGCGGACTGCAGAAGGTGAAATAAATTAAAGCGGAGCCCTTTCAGGATATGATCGTCACCCTCGATCCCGATCCCGGATTCAAGCCAGAATCCCGCGATGTAGTGTTCCTGCTCTTCCGCCAGGTCGTTGAATCTCAAGCCGGAAATATCATCTGAAACCCTTTCAGCATGTTTCAATCCATCCTTATGACGCAGGGAATCACAGAAAACGGCTTTTTTGTCGAGAGTGATGGATTCGCCCTCTGCCAGAGTGGTATGCCATGTCAAACAGGCCTCATCATCAATTTGAGTTGCTTCGGGAGGTTCGGGGTCATTCCGGTCCTGGCATATCTCATGATCAACCACGACCCATAAACGGGTTCCTTTCGCCCTGGTTCGTGAAATCATAGTGACTCTATCACCGTCAAACAATGTGTCGGTTACCTCCAGGGCCTGGAATGCCCGCCCTGAAACCCGGGGATCCGAGGTATCATAAAAATTGCCTACATCGCCCTTCAGCGCCGATTCAATCACAATTTCCATCGGATCGAGTGCCGTCAGGGAATATTCGATTGCAAATACCTCGGGCCTGGTGAAAGACGCAAGGCGCCTCAATGCAATTCTTGCCTTTTTACCTCCAGTGCTTTTCCAGACGAAATTCCGGCAGGACCAACCCTTCCGCATATCAAGACAGCGGTAATATTCGGCGGTGTTCGAACTGTTGAGAGAAAGGTACTCCCCATCGATGCGGGTTCTGATGATCTGGACATCGGTGAC
>DAOVYP010000378.1 GCA_030635565.1 Spirochaeta sp.
GAATTCCCCTAGTTTCTTAAACTTTGCAAGTGTTCTACCGACACTTTACTGAAACTCAAGTATCAGAGAGAAACGCCGGTTTTCCGGTAGTTTCGCAAACCCTTACACCGTAAGGATTTAAGATGTCATCTCCAGGGGTAATCGAAACCCCGTTGCCGGGATGAAAACCCGGTGTCCTAACCACTAGACGATGGAGACATGTGATCCGGCTGACCGGATATTGAGCCGCAAAGGATTCGAACCTTTGACCCACGCCTTAAAAGGGCGTTGCTCTGCCTACTGAGCTAGCGGCCCGCGAGGAAGAATCTACCGATGGTATCGAATTGTGTCAACGCCCGCAGAACATTATTTCCTAAAAGATATTATGTAAAGGTATCAGCCGCGAACACGCTCCAGACCGACTCTGGCGTCCTCAAGTGACGGTTGCAGTTCGAGAGCTGTGGTATAGGCCTGTTCAGCGCCTTCCATGTCGATGAGCTGCTCCCTGGCGTAACCCAGACGGGCCCACCATCGAGCAATCTGCGGGCTGTGATGCAATGCTGTCGAAAAGGCGATATCAGCATGATGGAATTCGGCGAGACGAAGGAATATTTCACCCATGAAGTAATAGACCACGTCGATCCGTTCCCCGGTGGGACTTAGGGAAATGTACTCTTCGAACAGTGTCAGAGCCTCAAGGTTGCGACCCAGATAAAACAGGGCTTCCGCTTCGATTTCAACAATGCGAATATCGTAACGAACTTCGCTTCGCGCCTGCCTGGCGTTGGAAAGAGCATTCTCATACTGTCCGAGACGTATATACGACCAACCAAGTACGGTGAAGGAATCCATCCGCCTCTTCGATTGATCGGTTCCACGATCCTGCAGCTCCTGGAGGCAGACCTGGACGGCCTCTGAGTACTGCCCCTGCCTGTAGAGTTCCAAAGCATCAGGCCGTTGCTGAGCACCGAGTGAAAAGACAGTTAAAAACAGGCATATGGCGATAAACCGGGAGATGATTCCGTTGGATGATCGGATCATGAAGCACCGCCTTTCAGAGGACGCATCCGGCTGACACCGTCGAAACGACAACCGGTATCCATGACAATTTTTGGAGCCGTAATATCACCCACAACTTCGGCATTACCCTGCAGCTCGACGCGAGTGGTAGCATTGATGCTTCCCCTCACACGGCCGCGGACATAGACCGAAGCGGCTACAATGTCGGCTTCGACATCGGCATCAGCCGCAATATAGAGATCGCCGGTTGCCCGGATTTTGCCGTTATACCGCCCTTTAATCATGAGTTCCTTCGTGAAGGAGGCTTCTCCTTCAAAGCTGATATCTTCGGCGAGAACGGTATCAAGTTTGTTCTCATTCACCCGCCTTTCGTGTATTTCCGCCATCAGTCCCCCCGCGGCACTTCAATCGAATCGAATTTTTCAAGCATGACGTTGATCGCCTTGTGCAGATCCCGACGCATCGGGACCGTAAATGGATTATATTGCTGGAGATCAACGAACAATCTCCATGGATCGTTACAGGTTTGCCGGACGATGTCCAGCAGATCATGATAACCGGCGGTTCCAATGGTGCTCTGGTTCAGATTGAGTTCCCCGAGAACCCTCCCGATGAAATGGGTGATGCCCTGTGAGTACGCTGCCTCCCGGTCGTGCTGCTCCGGGGTCATGTCCACAACATTCAACCCCATGGAGTCAAAGAAACCTCGCCAGAGGTCAGCTTTCTTATCATCCATGCGCATTGGCGAGAATACCAGCGGCAGGCCCTCAATTCCGTCTTTCCCGGAGTCGGGCCCGAACATGGGATGGGTAGCGAGGATTTCCACATCCGGAGGAAGCAACCGCACCATGGCTTTTGAAGGATGAACTTTCACCGAGCAGGTATCCATCACAAGAGTACCGGTTTTCAGTTTTCCGGCTATGTGCTCCAGAACGGTTTCCATCGCGGAGATTGCCACGCATAGAACGATGACATCGGCGGAAAGAACTTCGTTTTCCGTGACACGACGGACACCCTCAGGGGTAGGCCGCGACTCATTACGAGACCACCCGATGACGGGATTCCCGGAACCGGCAAAACGGGAAGCCAGCTGCTTCGCCCAGAATCCGCCGAATCTACCGAGGCCGTAAACACCGATTACCATGCGGCGATCATACCATTAACACCCCTCACCGCTTCAACCACGGGACCGCTTACGGTATGATTGTTCCATGACATTTACCGAGAAAATGACCGAAAAGGCCCGAACCATGGGTAAGACCCTCGTTCTGCCGGAAAGTACCGAACCCCGGACCCTTAAAGCTGCACGGATAATAACCGACGGGAAGATTGCAAAAATGGTGATTCTTGTCGGCAAAACCGACGCTGTGGCTAAAGCGGCTGTGGATGCCGGAGTCAGTCTGAAAGGTATGACTGTCATCGATCCCGCTGTATCGGCCAATCTGGAAGCCTATGCGGCCGAATATCATGAACTGAGAAAACACAAGGGTGTTTCCCTTGAGGATGCACGAAAGAGAATCACCGAACCCCTGCTCTGGGGCGCAATGATGGTGAGGATGAACGATGCAGACGCCATTGTGGCCGGTGCGGAACATGCCACGGCCAAGGTACTCATCGCCGGTTTCACCATCATCAAGACCGCACCCGGCGTCAAGTCGGCATCCTCCTGTTTCGTGATGGATTTCCCGGATAAAAAAATGGGAAAAGACGGCCTGTATGTGTTCTCCGACTGCGCCACGATTCCCGAACCGACGGTGGATCAGCTGGCGGAGATTACTATGGCTTCCGCCGTCTCATGTAGAAATTTTCTTCAGACGGAACCCGTCGTGGCCATGCTGTCTTTCTCCACGAAGGGGTCTGCTTCCCATCCCCTGGTGGACAAGGTGCGCGATGCCCTGAATATTGTGAAAGATAAAGCGCCGGATCTGATAGTCGACGGCGAGATGCAGCTGGATACCGCAGTCGTTCCTTCAATCGGGGAGAAAAAAGCCCCGGGGTCCCCGGTGGCCGGTAAGGCCAATACCCTGATATTTCCCGATCTCCAAGCCGGGAATATCGCTTACAAGATTGCCCAGAGATTTGCCGGTGCCGGTGCATACGGACCTTTCCTTCAGGGATTCGCCAAGCCCATCAGCGATCTGTCCCGCGGGGCATCGGTTAACGATATCGTCAACATCTGTGCAGTGACGCTCA